>CAZNZH010000006.1:0-19122 GCA_964577445.1 uncultured Myxococcales bacterium | reverse complement strand
GACGCTGAGCGTGAGGGCCGACCCGTCGGTCAGGCTGACGCCGCCCGACTGGACCTCGATGTTGGGCTGCTCGCCCTGGCTGACGCCGCCGCCACCGCCCGAACCGTTGCCGCTGTCGCCGCACGCCGCGAGCGCCAACCCCAAACCCGCGATCGCCGTCCATCCGCACCACGTCTTCATGTTCACTCCTGAGCAGCTCGCGGCGCTGTGTGCGCCCGACCGGCGCTGAAATCTTCGGAAACCGAGGGCCGAGGGACTCGCCAGTGCCGGCCCTCGGTCGTGTGTCATGGGGACGAATTCCGCAGCCGCGACCGCGCGCACCGCATGTGTCGCGTGCTCGCGCCTGTGCTCGGCGAGAGCAGACGGATGCTATGGGCGCGGTGGTACCGAGTCAACCAAGAGATCGCACAGCCGGTAGCCCGCGAATGCGCCCGCGACGGCGCAGACCGCCTCCCGGGCGACCTGCGGACCGACCGGCGCGCTCGATGACCCGATCGAGTCTGGGCGACGGCAGCATTCTGGCCAGCGGAGCCGGGCAGATGCGCCTTGACAAGCGACTGACGCATCCGAATGATTGTGGCCCTTTCGCGGCCAGCGCGGCCCCTTGCCGCCCAACGCGAGACCACCGGCGGCGGGCTCTGCTTGCCGCCGCGCGACCCCCAGCGACGCGAGGTTCCAGCCCTGATGCTGCACACAGCCCCCCGCCGGCCCCATCGAATCCCACGCACGGACGCCGGCGCATCCATGGGCGCACGACGGCGCGCAGCGTGCCTGGTCGCCGTGGTCGCGATCGCGGCGAGCCCGACCGTCGCCTGCGACTCGACCGCCACCATCTTCCCGGTCACGATCTTGTTTCGGGAGCTGCAGGTCATCAGCGCCTTCCCAGCCAAGCAAAACGCCGACGGAAGCTGGCAACGCCAGTGCACCGGGACCGAGGCCGACGGCTTCCTCCTCAACACCGCGTTCGTCTCCACCACGCGCGCCGTGAAGACCAGCAGCGACGAGTCCATCGACAACGACAACAGCATCCGCCCCGGCGACGTCGTGAGCTTTCGAGTGGTCGCGCGCGCCGATGACCCGGAAGCGATCCAGTTGACCAACGAGGAGCACTTCTCGCTGACCATCGACTGCATCGACCCCGTCCTCAGCGGCAGCGGCGCGCCAAACAACACGTGCTCCGGCGGGAGCGGCGGCCTCAACGACAGCGTGGCCTTCAAGTCATTTCAGGTGAACAAGAGCAACCAGTCCCGCGCCGACGCCCTGAAGAACGGGCACAACATCATGCTCCTCATCGACCAGAGCGGCTCGACCCAGGGGCTGGTCGACAAGGACACGTTGCGCGAGGGCGACCCCCAGATCGTGGGCGCCAACATCCCGAAAAACTTCGGCCAGGTCGCGTCCGACCAACC
Source organism: uncultured Myxococcales bacterium (assembly GCA_964577445.1). Taxonomy (GTDB): domain Bacteria; phylum Myxococcota_A; class UBA9042; order PHBI01; family JACKFB01; genus JACKFB01. Next base: position 17,713 of record CAZNZH010000006.1, on the reverse strand, counting down.
GAACCTTCGCCACTCCACGGTGAAGAGCTTCATCCGCACGCTCAACGACAACGACCAGGTCGGCGTCATCGCGTTCGGCGAGGGGCTCCCCGGTAACCACCTCACGGTCCCGTGCGCGTCCGACCAGAAGCTCGGCAACGTCGACGACGACCTGAAGACCTGTTTCGGCCGCAACCACGACTTCTGGACCGCCGAGTCCGGCATCAGCGCTCTAGGCGGCGGCAAGAACGGACGGGCCAACCTCTGGCAGGCCGTGGACCGGGCGTACAGCTTCCTCGTCAGCCGCGCCGATCTCGTCCGCACCAACCACATCATCGTGGTGACCGACGGCCCCGACACCTGCACGTTCAGCGCTGAGTTCACCGCGTGCCAGAGCCCGTGCAGCACGACGGATTATGACGACGTGCTCGCCCGGATCACGGCCAACCAGAGCGACCCCAACGGCGTCCCGATCCACATCCACTTCGTCCAGTTCGAGTCCATCGGCTACCCCGGGCGCGACGCGCGCCAGGTCGAGGTGTCCTGCCTCACCGAGGGTCACTACCAATACATCAACACCAACGACCTCTCCGATTCTCAGACGGACGCGCGCCTTCAGCCGATGGACCAGGCGATGTCCAACATCCGCCACTCGCTGATGGGCGTGTGGCAGTTCGCCATCAACTCGGCAGGCTACAGCTCCAATAGCGCGCCCCCGCTCGGCACCCCGATGGGCTCGCTCTACGCGCTCAGCGGGACGATCAACGTGCTGGGCACGGCCAAGATCACCAGCAATGGCCAGAACAAGCCCGTCGCGTTCGGGGTGGGGCTGGGAGATGGCGCGACCGCCGCGCCGGCCTGGGATCGCCGCCCGACCCTTCGCAAGCCCTGCGGTGGCGCGACGGACTGCGGCGCCCCGGGCGAATCGACCAACTCGTGTCAGGTCATCTGTTCGCCTGAGACCTTGCTCTGCCCGGGCGGGGCGGCCGGCGTCTCCCTGCCCGACACCGCGTCATGCGCGCGAGACGGCGGCGGCGTGGGCCAATGTTGTGGTGGTGTTTGCGAGCCCGCAAACCAGCTCTGCCCCGCGTGCACGCCGCCGTAACCCGTCGCCTCGACCGAGCACCGCGCTCATCGTGCGGCTCGCTGCTGCGGCACCCGCTCCGTGGGTACACAGCGCAAACCGAGCAGCCCAGAACAATCAGTTTGCCCCTTGCCACCCCGCGAAGCTCTCGCGTCTCCGTCCACAGGAACCCTGCACATGCTGACGCCCAAGAAGCTCGTCCTTGCGCTCCTCGGCGCGAGCGTCCTCCTCGCCGCTCCCGTCGTGCCGCCCTCTGTCGCCTATGCAGCGGACGAGGAGGTGACCCCGACGGACACCTCGGCCGTGGACGAGGCCCTCGACCTCTACTGGGCGAAGAAGCGCAAGGTGGTGTCGATCCACGAGCGCCGCTTCCTAAAGCAGTCGCGCCATGAGTTCACGCTGTTCGGGGGTGTGATCCCGAACGACGAGTTCTACACCTACATCCCGCTCGGCGGGCGCTACAATTACTACTTCAACGAGGACATCGGGGCCGAGGTCTGGGGGTCGTACATCCTCAAGCGGAACAGCGACCTCAAGGACTTCCTTGAGGGCGACCAGTTCAACAACTCGTTTGTCGTGTCGATCCCGCAAAACCTGCTGTGGATGGCGGGTGTGGACGTCATCTGGAGCCCGATTCACGGGAAGTTCGCGATCTTCAAGACGAAGCTGACCCACTTCGACGTCCACCTCGCCTTCGGGGTCGGCGCCATCGGGACCCAGGTCCGGCAGATCGGCGCAGACAAGACCAAGGTCGACGTCTCGGGCAACCTCGGCCTGGGCTTCCGCTTTTATCTCAATGATATCGTGACCCTGCGCTTCGACTACCGCCAGTACTTCTTCTCCGCCGAAGGTGGCGGCCTCTCCAAGCCCGCGGAGTTCACGCTCGGCGTGAGCTTCTGGACGGCTTCACCTAAGTGAAGTCGGCCACTTTGCTCCGCCCGCGTGTCTCTCCACGGAGGTTGTCGCCCATGACACAGAATCGACGGCTACGCGCTCTGACGACCATCGCCGGCCTCGCCCTCGCGGCGGTGCTCGTCAGCAGCACGGTGGCGCTGGCCATCACGCAGGACGAGGTCATCACGCTGACGAAGCTCGGCATCGCCCCCGACGAGATCATCAAGGCCATCGAGAAGGACAAGACGGTCTTCAACCTGGCCGTGGCCGAGATCTTGTCGCTCAAGAAGGCCAGCGTCGACGAGAAGGTCATCAAGTTCATGCTGGCGACGCCCCAGCGCTATGGCAGCGCGCCCGGCGCCGCTCCCGGGTCGCCCGCGACGGGGACACCCGCGGTGCAGCCCGAGATCCAGCCACGGGAGGAGACCCCTGAGGAGCGCCAGGCCCGCGAGGAGGAGATGCGTCAGGAGGCGCTCCGCCTGCTTGAGGAGAAGCGCAAGGCCGAGGAGGCCCAGCGGGAGGCCTTCGCCAAGGGTGTGCTGGCCAAGGGGCGCGCCCTCGCGGACGAAGGGAAGTTCGTCCAGTCGATTCAGGCCTTCGAGCAGTTCATGCAGCAAGGCTCCTACCCGCCCGAGTCCGACGAGGCGTACCTCGCGAAGTTCGGCATCGCCAACGCGCTGGTGAAGGCCGGCCTCTATCAGGCGGCCGCGCGGCAGCTCGTCGAGGTCCTCTTGGCGGGACCTGAGAAGCCGTTTTTCAAGACCGCCTTTGAGCAGCTCCGTGAGCTGCGCCGCAAGGTCAACTACGCGCCGCCGGACCTGGAGGAGCTGACCCGCTTCTTCGTCGGCGAGTTCAGCCAGTCGTTTCAGGACGAGTTCAACTACGTGCTGGGCGAGTTCTATTACGACTACAACAACTGGTCGAAGGCGCTCACCTACCTCGACCAGATCAGCCCCACGGCGAAGGACTACGCCAAGGCGCGCTACCTCAAAGGCCTCGTCGAGGTGCGCAACCAGCTCTACAAGTCGGCTGTTCAGTCGTTTCAGGACGCTATCGTCGCCACCGAGGAGAACAAGTCGGACTCCGAAATCGCCGACCTCGCCTACATGGCGCTCGCTCGCGTCGCGTACACGAACAACGACTTCGACGCGGCGATCTACTACTACCGAAAGGTGCCGCGGGACTCGTACCAGCAGGCGACGGCGCTGTATGAGAGCGCCTGGGTCTACTTCGTGAAGGGTGACTCGACCCGCTCGCTGGGGACCTTCCAGACTCTCCACAGCCCCTACTTCGCGCACCAGTTCTACCCCGAGCTGTGGATCCTCGAGGCCACCGTCTACATGAACATCTGCCGCTTCGACTACGCCGAGGAGGCGCTCGGCCGCTACCAGGCCGACATCTCGCCGCTGGGCTTCCCGCTCAAGCAGTTCCTGCTCAAGACCAATCGGCCCGAGGACTACTACCGGGCGCTGGTGGACACGGTGGCGGGCAAGGAGATCTGGGGCCTACCCAAGACGTTGACCGCCGAGGTGCTCTCAGACGTCGAGTTCTACAACCTCTACCGGACGATCAAGCAGATCGAGAAAGAGCTCGCCATCGTGCAGCCACGCGTGGCGGAGCTCGGCCCCTTCGGCGCGGATCTCTATCAGAAGCTTGAGGCGTTGCGGGCGGACCGGATCCGCGAGACCGGCATCAAGATCCAGCGCGTGCTCAAGGAGACGGAAGCGACCCTGGCCGACTACGAGCTGAAGGTGAAGGAGATCGAGGTCGACCTCCAAGACCAGCGACTGCTGGAGGAGGAGCGGAAGCTCCAGAGCCTCGGCGACGGCGAGGACGAGGTCGTGACCAAGAAGGTCCAGAGGGGTGGCGAGTCCGCCATCGTCGGGTCCAGTTCATGGCAGTGGCCATTTGATGGCGAATTCTGGCGGGATGAGATCGGTAGCTACCGTGGTTTCGTCACTGACGCCTGCGCGCGCGAGTAGTCAGCAGCCTCCCCAGCCCGTCGCCACGTCGTCGCCCCCAGGAGATAGGATTCCCATGCGCAGTTGGACCAGGCACATCGCCGGCCTCACGGTGCTCGCGGCCGGCTTCATCGCCCCCCACGCGAGCGCTCAGACCACCCCGGCGCCAGCACCCGCGGCTGACCCGGCGGCTCCCGCGGCCGACCCGGCGGCTCCCGAAGGCGAGAAGAAGCCGCTGGCCGGCAAGGACGCGTTCAGCCTGGAGCAGTACGAGTCGTCGCTCTTCGACGACCGCGCACGAGAGATCCAGGCCCGGATGAGCGCCATCCGGAAAAAGAAGATCGAGACGCTCGAGTCGATCATCAACTCGAACCGCCCCTACCAGAATAAGGCGGACGTGCTCTTCCGGTTGGCTGAGGCCTACTGGGAAGAGGCGAAGTACGACTACCAGCTCGCGCGCGTCACCTATGAGAAGGCGCTCGAGTGCTACGAGCAGAAGCGCTGCACCGACGAGCCGGTCGAGCCGCAGGAGAACTACGAGACCGCGCTCGGATATTACCGGCAGATCCTGCGCGAACACCCCTCCTATGAGCGCATCGACGAGGTCTACTACTACCTCGGGCGGGCCGCGCTCACCGCCGGCAAGGCGCGGCGCGACACGGTGCTTCAGAAGGAGGGCGTGAGCCGGCTCAACGACCTCGTCCAGAAGTACCCCAAGAGCCGCTTCGTGGCGCAGTCGCACCTGGCCCTAGCGGAGTACTTCTTCGAGACGGACTCGCTCTTTTACGCCAAGACCAACTACGAGAAGATCATCACGAACTTCTCCGACAGCCCCATGTTCAACTATGCGCTCTACAAGCTGGGCTGGGTCTACTTCAACCTGACCGAGTACGAGAAGACCATCGAGACCTTCCAGAAGGTCGTCGCGGGCATCGGTGAGGGCAGCAACCGCGCGAAGATCGAGTTCCGCGACCAGGCCCTCAACGATCTCGTGGTCGCGTGGGCCGAGCTCGACAACGGATGGCAGGACGCGCGCCGCTACTTCATGAAGGAGATCGGCGAAGAGAAGACCTACGACAAGCTCGAGAAGATGGCTGGCCTGCTCGTGTCCAAGGACCGGGATGAGGACGCCATCGCGCTGTACATGCACCTCATCGAGCACGACAAGACCTCGCCGAAGGTCGTCGAGTTCTACGACGCGGTGCTCGAGGTCGACCGGAAGCTGGCGGATGTGCCGGAGACCGAGCGGGTCATCAACGAGATCGTCGCGTTCTTCGACCACAAGGGAGCGTGGTGGTTGGCGAACAAGGCGAACACCGAGGTCGCCACGCGGGCCGATGAGCTGGTGGCGACGAACCTGCTGACGCTGGGTACGACCTACCACCGCGCCGCGCAGAAGCTCGACGAGCAGCGAAAGAACGCCGACGTCGAGTACGCGGCCGCGGCGAAGTACTACAAGATGTTCCTCGACCGCTTCCCCGACCACGAGCAGTCGTACGTCATCAACTTCTACTATGCCGAGATCCTCTACGAGAAGAACCCCAAGGAGGATCCTGCCCAGTGGGAGCAGGCCGCGCAGCAGTATGAGAAGGTGCTCGCCAAAGACAAGAAGGGCGAGTTCGTCGAGGACGCGGCGCTCGGCATCATCTACGCCATCGAGAAGCTGATGGTGTCCGAGGGGCTGCGCGAGAAGATCTCGAAGGACGTGGAGTACGTCGCCGAGGAAAAGAAGACGGACCTCAAAGACGACGAGCTCAAGCCGATTCCGCGCACCGATCTGCACCCGCTGGAGCAGCGCTACGTGAACGCGGCTGACGCCTACGTCGACGTGCTCAGCTCGGCGCTGAAGGACGAGGAGTTCCGCAAGAAGTACCCGAACCGCGGCGAGATGATCCCGGAGATCATGTTCATCGCGGCGCAGACCTTCTACAAGCACGGGCAGTTCGCCGAGGCCGTCAACCGGCTCATGGTCATCTTCGACCTCTACCCGAGCCACAAGATGGCGAACATCGCCGTCAACACCATCATCGACGCCTACGCGCGCTTGAAGCACTGGGAGAAGATCGAGGAGTGGGCCCGCAAGCTCATCAAGGCCAACAACTTCCAGGTGAAGTCGCGCGCCGAGCTGGAGCAGATGATCGCCATCGCCAAGACCGAGCATGCGCGGGACCTGACCAAGCAGCGACGCTTCGACGAGGCCATCAGCGTCCAGCAGGAGATCGTCGACGAGTTCGGCAAGAAGAACAAGGTGTTGGGCTCCACCGCGCTCTACAATATCGGCGTCATTCACGAGAGCGCGCGGCGCTTCCCGGAGGCGGTCGAGACCTACGAAGAGGTCATCAAGCGCTACCCGAAAGAAGACGTGGCCGTGCAGGCGCAGTTCGACATCGCGGTGCTCTACGAGAGCCAGACCGAGTTTGAGAAGGCGGCGCAGGCCTTCATCAAGATGGAGCGGTTCAAGACGCACGAGAAGGCTGCCGACGCCGTGCGCAACGCGGCGCTCATCTATGAGGCGCTCGAGCAGTACACCAGCGCGCACGATACGTTTGAGCGCTACCTCAAGCTCTTCCCCACCAAGGAGGACGCGCCGGCGATCGCGTTCCACTCGGCCGAGGTGCTGGAAAAGGAGAGCGACCCGAAGGCGATGACGGAGGCCGCCAAGGCCTTTGAGCGCATCGCGCGCAGCTACGGTAAGAAGGACGCACAGCTCGAGCTGCGCGCGACGGCGGCGGCGGCGGCGGCCTACAAGAAGGCCGACAAGGTGAAGAACCGCCGCGTGGCCGAGAAGCTGTTCGGCGCGACGCTCAGCATGTGGAACAAGCTCAATGTGGCGGGCGGGGCCCCGGTGGCGGACGCGACCAAGGCTTACGCGGGTATGGCGGCGCTGGAGCTGGCGGAGTACGCGTACGACGACTACGCCGCGCTGAAGATCGAGGCGGTGCATCCGCGCTTCGGGTTCAGCATCAACACGCTCAAGAAGACGCTGCTCGCCAAGGCAGACGCGCTGTCGGCGGCTGAGAAGGCGTTCGACGCGGTGCTCGCCTTCCAGGACCCGGGCATGGCGGCCGCGGCGGCGTTCCGAGAGGGGCAGCTCCTCTACGAGTTCGCCGAGAGCCTGTTCAACGCGGAGGTCCCGCCTGGGCTGACCGAGGATCAGGTCGACGAGTATCGTTTCCAGTTGGAAGAGGTGGCCGCGCCGATTCAGGAAAAGGCGCTCATCGCCTTCACGCTGGCGCTGCGCAACGCGCTCGACAAGGGCGTCTACAACAAGTGGTCTCGGCTGTCCGCTGAGTTCGCCGCCAAGGTGAACCCGGACGAGTTCCCGATCTCCTCGTTTGAGCTCAAGCCGGACAAGACCAAAGACACCCTCAGCTCGACCAGCTTCATCAAGATCGTGACCCGCGGCGACACCGTGGTCGACTTTAGCGGGACGACTGAAGACAAGACCGACGCGCCGACCGGGGAGGCTCCCTAATGTCCACGAACTATGGGACTGGACATGGCATGAAGTGCGCGGGGCTGGGTGCGATGGCGGCGGGCATGCTCTTGCTTGGCGCGTGCGGTAGCTCGGGCAAGACGGTCAGGTCGGCGGACGACACCGAGGGCGCGAAGACCGCGCAGCCCAAGACGGTCGCCGGCGACACCGGCCCGCGCAAGCTGACCGACGACGACTTCAAGCGACGCGAGATCGAAGAGGTCAAGGCTCCCACCTACCTTGAGGGCATCGACCGGGCCGCCCAGGACGACTTCCGGGTCGGCGTGAAGGCGGCGCTGGCTTCCCCGCCGCGCTACGAGCTGGCCGCCAAGCAGTTTCAGGAGGCGCTGACCAAGGACCCGACCTTCCTCGAGGCGTACTTCAACCTCGGCCAGGTGCACGAGCGCTTGGGCAAGCGGGACAAGGCGCTGGAGGTCTACCAGAAGGCGCTGCAGAAGTTCCCCGACGACCCGTCGGCCGCGGCGTATATCGCAAAGATATACCTGGGCAAGGGGCAGGAGGCCCAGCACCAAGGCAAGCCGGCGGAGTCGGAGAAGTGGTTCAGCGAGGCCAAGGCACTCCTGGATCGCGTGGTGGCCAAGGCGCCTGAGAACGAGACCGCCAACAACGCCATGGCGCTCTACTTCCTGGCGCGTGACGACCTCGACACGGCCGAGCGCTACGTCAAGGAGGTGCTCTACGTCGACCCATCGAACGTCACCGGCCTCAACACACGCGGTCTCATCAACCTGCGGCGCGGCAAGTTCCTCATCGCCGAGTGGATCTTCAAAAACAAGGTGTTGGCCGAGGACCCCAACTCGACCGAGGCCCTGACCAACCTCGGCTACACCTACGTGCAGCTCCAGCAGCGCCCGCTGGCCATGCGCTACTTCACGCAGGCGCTGGAGCAGGACCCGGACAACATGGAGGTGCGCATGGACATCGCCGCCATGCTGCTGGAGCACCTCAACTACGCCGAGGCCTACGAGCACTACACGAAGGTCCGCGAGGCGCAGCCTACGAATCTCGAGGCCCACGAGGGGCAGTGCGACGCTGAGTACGGGTTGGGCGGCTCGGCGCCGGACGCGAAGGTGCAGTTTCAGAAGGCCATCGACTGCTACGTCGCCTACATCGAGCGGGTGCCTACGCGGGCCAGCCTCTACAAGCGGATAGCCGAGACCTACCAGCAGAAGCTGCAGGACCTCGACAACGCCGTGAAGTACTTCGAGTTGTACCTCGCGAAGGCCAAGCCTGAGCCGGCTGAGGTCACCAAGGTCAACAACGTCGTCACCGTGCTCAAGGAGATTATCGCCAAGGGTGGCCTGAAGGCGATGGAGATGCCCATGGACGGCGAGATGCCCATGGATGGTGAGACGCCGGCACCGGCGCCCGAGGGTGAGCCCGCGCCCGAGGCCGCACCGGCACCGGCGACCGAGCCAGCACCGGCGACCGAGCCAGCGCCGGCACCGGCGACCGAGCCAGCGCCGGCACCGGCGACCGAGCCGGCGCCGGCTAGCGAAGGCGCGCCGGCACCTGCTCCCGCACCCGCACCCGCGGGCGAATAGTCCTCACTATTGACCCTCGCGCGGTCGGCAGCGATGCTGACTCGCGTCCGCCTCGACGAAGGAGCTATCGATGAAGCGTTTTCTCTCCGCAAGCCTGCTGGCCCTCGCTGCGCTGACCTTCATCGCGCCCTCGTCGGCGCTGGCTGCGGAACCGAAAGCGAAGTTCTACGACTTCTCCGACCAGTTGATCGACGGCGAGATCAAGAAGCCCCAGGAGCTATACACGGACGCTCGGCTCAAGGTGAAGTTCGATCGCCTGCTCAGCCTCAAGAAGAGCTTCATCCCGTCGCTGCTGCTGACGGCGAAAGAGCGCGTCTTTAAGTAGTCCGCTGCCGAATCGCGAAGCTACAAGCCCGCGTTGGACGATCAGCGCGGGCTTTTCCGTGTGTGGCGCTTGGTTTGGCGGGACCGCGACACAGGGCCTTGACCGGTTGTGGGCTCGCCGCTAGAGTCGCCTCCCTGACCATCCGTTCAGGCTGACCGGGACGCACGGCACGATGTCGACCTCAACCCTGCTTCCGCGCCGAAACCTCGATGACATCATCGAGGGATTGGTCGAAGGGCACGTGCACGGCGGCAATGTCAACGGCACCTTCGTCACGCCGCCGCGGCTGACGCGCTACGGAGCGTTTCCGGCAGCGCTTCACCCCGCTCTGCTCGCCGCGCTGGCCGCCCGCGGCATCGAGCGACCCTACACGCACCAAGCCGCCGCCATCGACGCGGTGCTCGCCGGTCGCAACATCGTCCTGACGACGCCCACCGCGTCCGGAAAGACGCTCTGCTACAACGCCCCGGTCCTCGACAGCATCCTGCGCGCGCCGGAGTCCCGGGCGCTCTACCTCTTCCCCACCAAGGCCCTCAGCCAGGACCAGTACTCGGGCCTTCACGAGCTGATCGGGGCCACCGGCGCGAAGGTCGGGACCTTCACCTTCGACGGGGACACGCCGCCGGACGCGCGCAACGCGGTGCGCGACCACGGGCAGATCGTCATCACCAACCCGGACATGCTGCACGCCGGCATCCTCCCCCAGCACACGCGCTGGCTGAAGCTCTTCGAGAACCTGAAGTTCATCGTCATCGACGAGCTGCACACCTACCGCGGGATCTTCGGGAGCCACGTGGCCCATGTGCTCAGGCGGTTGCTGCGGATCTGTGCGTTTTACGGCGCCCGACCGCAGATCATCTGCTGCTCGGCGACCATCGCCAACCCGGTAGAGCTCGCGCAGACCCTCACGGGGGTGACGCTGGACCTCGTGGCCGACTCCGGGGCCCCGACCGGCGAGCATCACCTCGTCTGCTATAACCCCCCGGTGGTCAACCGCGAGCTGGGTATCCGCGCTGGCGTGGTGCGGACCAGCTACCGACTGGCCGCGGAGCTGATCACCGCGGGCGTGTCGACCATCGTGTTTGCGGGGGGGCGGCTTCAGGTCGAGGTGCTCCTGAAGTACCTGCGCGAGGCCATGGTCGCGTCCCACCAGCCGGCCAACCTCGTGCAAGGCTACCGCGGCGGCTACCTGCCGCTGCTCCGGCGGCGGATCGAGGCGGGGCTGCGCGACGGCACCGTGCGCGGCGTCGTCGCGACCAACGCGCTCGAGCTGGGGCTCGACATCGGCAGCCTCGACGCGTGCATCATCGCCGGATACCCAGGGTCCATCGCGAGCCTACGCCAGCAGAGCGGGCGCGCTGGGCGGCGCCAGGGGAAGTCCTTGACGGTCTTCGTCGCGCGCTCCTCGGCGCTGGACCAGTATCTGGTGACACACCCCGACACCTTGGTCGGCGCGTCACCGGAGCACGCGCGCACCAACCCCAAGAACCTCTTCGTGCTCGTCGACCACGTGAAGTGCGCCGCCTACGAGCTGCCCTTTGAACCGGGTGAGCGCTACGCCGACCTGACCGACGAAGAGACCCAGGACGTCCTGAGCTACCTGGCGACCCACGGGGTGGTCAACGAGAGCGCGGGCCGCTGGCACTGGACCGAGCGCGTCTTTCCGGCGCACCACGTCAAGCTGCGAGGCATCCCCGAAGAGAACTTCGTGGTCATCGACGTCGCCAAGGACAAGGTCTTGGCCGAGGTCGACTTCCGCAGCGCGCACATGACGCTCTACGAGCACGCCATCTATAACCTGGACGGTGACCAGTACCAGGTCGAGCGGCTCGACTACGAAAACCACAAGGCCTACGTGCGGCGGGTCGAGCCGGACTACTACACCACCGCGCTGACGGAGAGCCGGGTCAGCGTGCTCGATGAGGACGGCGTTCGGCCCGCGGGCCCCATCTCGCTGGCGCACGGCGAGGTCCTGGTCTCGCTGAAGGTCGTCGGGTTCAAGAAGATCCGCTTTCACACCAACGAGAATGTCGGCTACGGCGACGTGGTGCTGCCCGATCTCGAGATGCACACGACCGCCTTCTGGCTGAGCCTCCCGGACGCGGTGCTGGCCGATCTCCCGGGCGATCGCGAGGCCGCCATCGACGGGCTCGCCGGGCTGTCCCACGCGCTCCACACCACCGCGTGCGTCGGCTTGATGTGCGCGGAGCGGGATATCGGCCGGGCGGTGGGCGACCGCAGCGCCGGCATCTTCGTCCCGCTGGAGCTGCTGCCCGATCAGGCGAATGGCGCCGCGACCTCCGAGTTCGCGCCGACCATCTTCTTGTACGACGCCATGCCGGGCGGGGTCGGGCTGGCCGAGGAGATGCACCGGCGCGCCCCTGAGCTCATGGCGCGCACCCTGGCGCTGCTCTGCGGTTGTGGCTGCGAGGGCGCGGGGTGCCCGGCGTGTTTGGGCGCGCTGCCGGGCTATGACGGACGGGCTCGCGCAGCGGCGGTGACGCTGGCCGAGCTGCTGACAGACGCCATCACCGCGTGAAGTCCCTCGGGGATAGGCTGCGCCGCACTCTGGGGGAAGCGCCGCCCGAGCTCACGCCGCCCGGGACCGCGACCGACGACAGCGAGATCGGCCGCGCGCTGGCGCGCTATGGGCACATCCGAGCTCGCTCAGCCGCCGCCGCCCGGGGCGAGCTGGGCGAGGCCGTCGCGCTCGCCGCGGTGAGTGACGGCGGGCTGATCGAGACGTCGCGCGGACCTGCGTGGGTCGTGGACACGCGCTTTCCGCTGCACCACGTCCATGGCGCTCGGCCCGTGGGCGGCTTCTTCGTTGTCGAGCTCGGCCACCTGCCCGAGCTGCTCGCCGACGAGCGCTTGGTGGGTCGGAGCCCCCGGCAAGCGCTGTTCTTGGACATCGAGGCGACCGGCCTGGACCACGGGGCGGGCACGCACGCGTTCTTGATCGGCTGGGGTCGCCTGGACGGGGACGGGCTGCTGGTGCGGCAGGTGCTGCTTCGGGAGCCGTCGGAAGAGGCCGCGGTCTTGCAGCTCCTGGTCGACGAGCTCGAGCGCGATCCGCTGCTGGTCTCGTTCAACGGCAAGAGCTACGACCTGACGGTGTTGCAGAGCCGCCTCATCATCCAGCGCTTCTATCACCGCACCGATTGCGACCTGAAGCTGCGACCGCACCTGGATCTCTTGCACCTCGGGCGCAACCTGCACCGCGGGCGCTTCTCGGACACCCGACTCGGCACCCTCGAGCGCGAGCTGCTGGGCTTTTATCGGGTGGATGACGTCCCGGGACACCTCGTGCCGAGCTGCTGGTTCCACTTCCTGCGGACCGGCGACGCGGGACCGCTGGCCGGGGTGTTGCTGCACAACCTCCACGATGTGGTCTCCATGGTGAACCTGGCGGAGCGCTTGGCGCACGACGCCCTGCACGAGCCAGACCCCGCACGCGACGCCGCGGTCTCGGCGAATCTCGCCCGCCTGATGCTGCGTCGCAAGATGCCCGCGGCGGCCAGGGCGGTGCTCGACGCGCACCCGCTGCAACACCTTGAGCCCGAGGACCTGCGCGCGCTGGTCACGGCGTCGCGGCGTGCGGGCGACTCGCCGGGCTACCGGGCGGCGTTAGAGGCCCTTGTGCTGCGGGCTCCACAGGACGCGGTGGCCCTTGGGTCCCTCGCTCGCCTGCTCGCCCGTGAGGACCGCGATTTCGCCAGCGCCGCACAGTTGGCCGAGCGCGCGCTGGTGGCCGCCCCTGGCCGTGTCGCGGCGAGGCGGCTGGCGGCGATGCGGCGGCGGGCGGTGGCGGCGACCGCCACGGATCCAACGGCGATCGATTGAGGTAGAGTACGCTCCATGGAAATCCCCCGAATCGTCGCCCTCACGTCCGCTGGTGTCCCCCTCAACGCGACCTTCGCGCGGCTGGTCGACGCGCTCAGGCGCGCCGGCGCTGAGGTGCGGCCGGTCCCGGTCCCCACTGGGCCCCCATCGGCCGATGACCAGCTCCCCCCCCGGCTCGCCGATCTCAAGGCGGGCATCCAATCCCTCGCCCAGCAGGTCGGTGACGCGTTGCGCGGCGCAGCGCCAGCATCCCATCAAGCCGGGGACTGGTTGAGCTCGCTGCTGTCCGCGGTGGATGGCCCGGTGAGCGGCGTCGTCGCGACGGACCCTCGCGTGGCCGCGCGCGTCTTCCCGACGGCCGGTCGCGTCTGGCCCACCGCGGTGCGCGTCGCGGTGGACGGGGACTTCCACGTCGACCCGGAGTGGGCACGGGTCGAGATGGACGAGTTCGTCACACCGCACCCGACGCTGGGAGGCGAGCTGGCGCGGGTCCGGGAGCGCTGGGCGCGGCTGTCGACGGGCGGGCCGATCGTCGGCGGCGCCAACGTCACGCCGCGGCAGATCGACCCCGAGCTCGCCCAGCTCGTGGTGAGCTTCGCGCGGCTTGAGGCGGGCGACGTGGATCCGCTGCTGCTTCAGCTCTCACTCATCCGCCCCGGCGGCACCAGCCTGCTCCTGCTCCCGTCGGGGCGCGTCGGCGTCGACGAGCTGGTGCGCACGCGCGCTGGCGGCTACGGCTTGCTCGGCCGGAGACCCAAGCCCGGGAGCGACCCCGAGCCATGGATTCGCGGAGCGGCGCTGGTCATCGGGCGGCCCTCACCGCTGGAGGCCGCGGCCGCCGTGGTCGCGCGGGTGCCCCAGGTGCTGTTCACCCAGGGGGGCAGCCTCGATGGGGGGGACGCCTTTTTGGTCCAGCACGGGCTGGCGGTGCACGCGAACGCGGCGATCACCGTCGCGGTGGAGGCCGAGGCGCTCTTGCCCGGCGGTGGGGCGAGGGCGGCCTTCGACCAGGCGGCGTCAGCGCTTGAGCTCGACACCGCGGACGGGTGCGCGGCGGCCATCCTGACCGCGGTGGCCGCCGGCCGACCCACGATCCCGGACCCCGCCGCCCTGCCGCCGGATCCAGCGCACGACGACCTGGAGATCATCGGTGGCGAGGCGCGGGCGATGCCGACGACGATGAACGACCGCGTCCGGCGCGCGTACGTCAAGGAGATCATTCTCCAGCAGCGCGACCTGGACAAGCAGCTCAGCCGAGCGCGGGCCGGGCGCGACACGTGGAAGCGCCGGGCGCTGCTGGCGGCGCAGGCCGGCGACGCCGAGCTCAAGCGCGCGGCGGCCACACGGGCGGAGGGCTTGGAGCGCATCGTCGCCCGGCTTGAGGAGCGGCTGCGCGAGGTCGAGGGCTTGCGCGAGCGGGTGGCCGGGCGACACCCCCTCTCGGCCGCCGACCGCGAGGCCGCCTCACGCCTTCTGACGACGGAGACGGTGTCGGCGTTGGACGCCCAGCATCGGGGCGCCGAGACGGAGGCGTTCGACCGGCTGGAGCTCAACGACCAGCTCGCCCGCCTCAAACGTCGCATGAGCGATGATCGGTGACCGGCCCCGGCCTCGCCGCCTTGACTTCCGACCGAAGCCATCATTAGCTTTCGCGTTCGTTTGGCGCCGGAGCCCTTGGAGTTTCCTTGATCGCGGTGACGATTCATCCAGCCCCCACGGGGCAGGCCACCCGCCGAAGCTCCTGCGCCGGGAGGGTCACGCCTCCGGTTGGGGTGGCGGTTGACGAGGCGTGCCTGCCGAGGCGCCCGCACCCATGACCCGCCTCATCATCCGAACAGCCATCGGGCTGGCGATCGGCGCGTTCTTCGTGTGGCTGAGCGCTCACGGGTGGCCCATGGACCGCCTGATGGGCGTCCCCTCGCTCAGCGGCAGCAGCCTCGTGGTCGGCTCGGCCGATCCGGCGGCCCTCGAAGCCGCGTGGCGAGCGAGCGACCACGCGGGGCTGCGCTCAGCCGCTGGTGACGGGTGGGCGATGGACTTCGCCTGGATGCTGCCCTACTTGCTGGTGCTCACCCTGATTCACCTGCTCCGGGTGATTCGGTGGAAGCCCCTGCTCGACCCCATCGTGGAGTTGGACTTCACCACGCACAACCGCATCGGCGCCGTGGGCTTCATGGCCATGTTCATCATGCCGCTGCGCCTGGGCGAGCTGGTGCGGCCCTACCTCGTCAAGCGCGCGACGAGCGGCGTACGCATGACGGAGGTCCTGTCCACCGTGGTCGTGGAGCGCGTGACGGACGGTGTCACGGTCTCGCTGGTGCTCTTCGGCGTGCTCTTCGCCCTCCCCTCGTCGGACCCCTCGACCACCCTGGCGCTGCGTGGCGGCGCCGGCGCAGCGCTGGGTGTCTTCGCGGGCGCCACCCTCCTGCTCGCCGGGGCGCGCTGGCAACACCGCCGCACCGTGCGCCTGGTCGAGCTGACCTTGGGCCGCCTGATGCCACGGCTCGCGCACCGGGTCGTCGACATCCTCGACGCCTTCCTGCGCGGCCTCCGCTCGCTCCCCACCCTGCGCGCCTTCGTGTGGTTCATCTTCCTGACCTTGGTCTACTGGGCCGTCAACGGCGTCGGCGTCTGGCTGATGGCGCGCCCGGTCTGGCTGCCCGTGGACCTGGTCGGCGCCTACGCGATGATGGCCTGCGTCGTGGTCGGGATGATGATCCCCAATTCACCAGGAAACGTCGGCAGTTTTTGGTACTTCCTCATGCTCCCGCTCGCGCTCTACGGCAGCGGCCACGGGAGCACCCAGGCCATCGCCTTCGGCATCACGGTGTGGCTGCTCCAGTTGTTGCAGCAGGGCCTCTTCGGCACTTGGTACATCGTACGCGGACAGATCGCTTGGCGCCGCGTGCTCGAGGCCGCCAGCGAAGACACGTCCACCCTCGCCGGCGAGACCGAAGCGGCGCTGCTATGAGCGCGCTGCTCCAACCGCCCGGGTCGATGGTCTTCGCCCACATCTCCGATGTCCACGTGCTCGACCTCGCGGGCGTCTCGGCGGCCCGCTACCTGAACAAGCGCCTGAGCGGCCTGCTGAACTTGGCCCTGAAGCGCCGCAACGCTCACCCCATCGCCTTGCTCGAGGCCGTCGTCGA
Organism: uncultured Myxococcales bacterium; assembly: GCA_964577445.1. Classification (GTDB taxonomy): domain Bacteria; phylum Myxococcota_A; class UBA9042; order PHBI01; family JACKFB01; genus JACKFB01. Next base: position 1,438 of record CAZNZH010000006.1, on the reverse strand, counting down.
CGACCTCATCACCCGCCCGGTCGATCACGTCCTGCTCACCGGCGACCTGACCAACCTCGCGTTGCCCAGCGAGTTTCGGCGGGCCCGCGAGGTGCTCGACCCCATCGCGCGGCCCGATCTGCTCTCGCTGGTCCCCGGAAACCACGACATCTACACCCGCGGCTCAGCTCGCGCGCGCCGCTTTGAGAGCTACTTCGGGGATCTCCTGTGGACCGGCGTGGACGTCGATCGCCTCTACCCTTGGTACAAGCGCGTGGGGTCCGTGAATCTGGTGGGGCTCAGCTCCGCCGTCCCGCGACTGCCTCTGGTGGCGACCGGCGAGGTGTCACCCGCCCAGCTCGACCGCCTGACCGGGTTCGCCGACGAGTACGCGTTCCACCGCGACTTCACCATCGGGATGGTCCACCACAACCTGCACCTCCGCGGCCGGCGCAAAGATCTCCTCCACGGGATGAAGAACCGGGAGCAGGTCCTCGACACCTGCGCTGAGGCCGGCATCGACCTGCTGCTCCACGGCCACACCCACGTCGCCAACCGCTTCCGGTACGGAGGGATGCGCGTGCTCGGCAGCGGGAGCTCGACCTGGGACGTCCAGCACCCCGAACACCGCGCGCGCTATAACCGATATCACATCGGCCCCACGGGCCTCGATCGCATTGAGGTCTGTGTGTGGGAGGGGCCCGGCCGTGGCTTCGTCAGCCAGGTGGTCGCCGAGGGCGAGCTCGAGTGACCCCGGTCAGCGCCCGCGACCGGCCGGCGCGTGCGGGTCGCTGAGGCGCGGCGAGCTCCACCCGGCCCGGCTCAGACCACCTCGGGCCGTAGACGCGACAACGCCCGGACCAGCAGGGCCCGAGCGTTGGGTTCGCTTTGGGCCCACCGCGCGACGGGCGCGCGGCGAGCTCAACGATCTCAGCCGCGGCCTTTGGCCTTGGCCTTGGCTTGACGGCGCAGCGCCTTGCGCAGACGACGCTCGGCCTCACGGGCCTTGCGCTTCTTGCGCTCCGACGGCTTCTCGTAAAACCGGCGCTTCTTCAACTCCTTGTAGATGCCTTCGTTGGCCATCTTACGCTTGAGCTGATTGATCGCGCGGTTGATGTTCTCGCCGTCGACCTTCACCTCCAAGGGCTTCATGTCGCCGTGAGGGCTTCGGCTGCGGGCGCCTGGGGGGCGCGGTCGAGTGGGTCGCGTGTGCAAAACCGTTCATCCTTCCGGTCTGGGAACGAGGCCGGGAGGTTAGCGGCGAGTCCACCGGGTGTCAACGCCTGAATCCACCGAGGCGAGCATCGAAGACAGGGGGTCGCCGCCGGCCACCGTGGGGCGCCGCGGCCCCGAATTCTTGCGACCCGCCGGGCGGCCGCACACACTGCGGGCCGTGGTCTCGAGCTCAGAAGGTGTTCCCATATTCTCCCGTCGCGTGGCTGGCTCATGTCTTTTCAGG
>CAZNZH010000005.1:23031-23918 GCA_964577445.1 uncultured Myxococcales bacterium | reverse complement strand
TGCAGCAGGAACACCGACGCCACGCGCGCGTTGAAGTGCCCGGCCACATCGCTGATGACGCGCTCCCCCGGAGATGGCAGCAGCGCCTCCGACTCGACCCAGTGCTCCGCGATGGCTTCGCTCCTCGACCGGAGCAGCCGCGTCAGCCACTCCGGGGCGCGGATGTCACTGGCCCACCGCGTGTCCCAGGGCAGGCCCGAGAGCGCCGCCTCAGGGACGGGGATGTTGGCCAAATCCCCATACTCACGAGCCACCAGCGCGCCGATCTCGGGACATGACCTCGTGCTATCGACGAACCACTCTCGCAGCGTTGTCCTCATCGTTGTCGTTCCTCTCGCCCCTCTCGGGACCCCTGACCCGCCAGCAGTCGCGGCCGAGGCTCGCCGCCCGTGACGAGAGTGACGGCGACGCCACGCTCGCGCAGCCGCTCCAACAGTTCGTGCGTATCCGCGATGCACGCGCCGACCGTCGGGTGACCCAGGCCACGGAGGACCAGTTGCAGATCCGGGTCCGCGGTGAGCTTTTCGAACTCCCGCGCGGAGGTCTCGGCCGCGATCCGCAGCGTCTCCTGCTGCGCGTTGCGGATGTGGAACTCCACGCCTTCCTCGGTCTCGAACACGCGCGTCACCGAGTAGCCCAGGTCGCCCGCCGCGCCGAGGATCTGGTCCACCACGATGCCCAGCGTGGGGTTGGCTGCGAATGCCTGCACCTGAGCGTCGAGTACCGCCCGCTCCAAAGAGAGCTCTGCGTGCTCGGCGTCGGCCTGCTCAACCCGCGCCAGTCCTTCGACGGCGTCCGACGCGTCGAGATCGTGGAGCGCCTCGCGGGCGCTCGCCAGGTCTTGCTCAAGCTCGCGCCGCAGCGCGTCGAGCTCGCTCAACTGAACT
>CAZNZH010000005.1:0-23021 GCA_964577445.1 uncultured Myxococcales bacterium | reverse complement strand
CGAACGTCCTCCCACACCTCGTCGACACGGCCAGCGATCTCCTCGGCCCGCTCCTGAGTCCGCTCGGTCTCCGCTTTCATCTCCCGCAACCTCCTCCGGAGCTCGCCCCGCTGCGCGGAGAGCTGATCGAGGCGCCCCTGCAATGCCGTGACCTGTCCCGCCAGGGCGGCACGTTGGACCGCGACTTCGGAGAGTGCTGACCGACCTCGCGCCACATCGTTTCCGGCGCGAGCCACTTCTTCGCGCGCGGACGCCTGTCGTGCACGCTCCGCCTGCTCTCGGCGTGCGCGCTCCTTGGCCGCCCGCTGCGCCTGTTCACTGGCGCGCCGCGCCTCGGCCTCTGTTCGCTCTCGCTCACGCTGGGCCTCTCGGGCCAGCTCCGCTCGCCTCTTTGCCAGCTCCCTTCTCCGCTGCTCGCTCTGGCGCACCAGCGCTGGATCGACCGCGCGGACCTGTGCCGTCTTCGTACCGCTCATGGTAAGTCGAGCCTCCTCAAGAGCCGCTCGGTTTCGTCAAGGCGGCCGTACATCGCGTCCAGCGCCACCAACATGATGTGGTCGTTGAGCTCGATGCTCTGCTCCAGTCTGAGCCGCCGCGCATGCGCAATCTCCGCCGCGGCGCTCTGGGCGTCGATGGTCCCCGACTGCTCGCCCGCCATGGTCCTATTGCTCTCCAGCGCCTCGAAGCGGTTGGTGGTGTCCTGCTCCACCGCCGCGAGCCCGGCACTCAGCCGGGTCACCTCACCGCTCGCCGTCCGGGCAGCCTCGAGCGCCTGGGCGGCTGCGCGCTGAGCCTGCTTCATGCGCCCTAGAGACCCTCGCTGATCGTCGTGCAGCGACGACAACCGTTCACGATATTCCCTTCTCGTCGAGTCGGCCTCTCGTCGCAGAGTATCGAGCCGGGCCCGCAGACCCTCGATGGTCCGGCGCACGCTCTCCTGCCGCTCCCTCGTGTTTCCGGCTCGTCGCCGCTCTGCGGCCTCCTGGTCCTGCAGGTCCGCGAGCCGACGATTTAGCGCTGCCACGCGCTGCTCCAGCTCTCCGATCCTGGTCCGTAGCTGCTGCAGCTCAACCTCAAGACGGTGGATCTTGTCTGGAATCGAGTGCAGTTCAGCTTCGTACGTGCGGTGCTCTCGCCCGAGCCGCTCGACCCTTTCTCTAGCCTTCCTCGCCTTGCTCGCCGCCGCCTGCCGAGCCCGCGCCTCACCTTCGCCATCGCCAACCTCCTGCTGTGCTCTTTCGGCCGTATGTAGCTCGGCGGAGGCCCGCGCTTCCTCCCCGCGCGTCCGCGTGAGTTTCGCCTCCAACGCATTCTGCTGGTTGCGCTTCGATTCGATCTGGTGCTCGCACTTCGCTTCGTCTTTTTCCGATTGGCGAATCTGATGGACCGCCCCGTCGACCTGGCCGCGGACGTCCGATGCCCTCCTCCGCAGTTCGTCCACGCTGCTCAGCAGGCGCTCCAGGTCGTCCTGTAGCGCAGGGAGCGAGCCCAGGGCGTCTTGGAGCTCCTGGGCGAGCGGGGCGATCCGCAGTGTGAGATCCGCACTGGCCAGCGTGAACTCGGCGGCTGTGATGCGCCCGCGCGTGCTGAGGCTCGTCGCCTCGATGGAAGCCACGTCGCTCTCGCCGATGCGGTGGAGGGCCTCGATGCGGGCATCGACCGCGTCGCCGTCCCGCGCCGCCCTGTGCTGCTCCAACTGCGCAGATTCGCGCACGTTATCCAAGACCCGGCGCTCGGTCCGTAGCTGCTCGAGCATGCCGTGGGCACCCATCCGCGTAAGGACGAGCTCAGCCCGCTCGCTGCGCCCAAGAATCTCTTGCCGCAGCAGCGCCGGCGTGTCCTTGTGACCACAAGCCTCCAGCGCGTCGTAGCACCGCGAGCGCACCGCATCCGAATAGCTCCCCAGCGAGGTGTAGATCGCCTTGACGTGTTCGTACGACGCGTGGGCGCCGGTCTCGGCCACATAGTCCAGAAAGGCGAGGACCAGAGGCTCGTCACCGCCTGCCGACTCGGCCACGAGCTGTTCGCGCTCGGTGTGCTCTGGCGCGGAGCGGAGCAAGACGAGGCGCGCGAGATGGCGAACCCGGGCGCGCCGCGAAGGGTCCGCGCTCACCGCGACCAGCGCGGCACGAACGGTGGTGTCGACTTCGAGCAGTGCGTCGATCTCGGACAGCAGTTCCTGGCCCCGGTCAGCCTTGACGACCCTGGTCTGAAGCCAGCCCTGCTGCCGTGTGAAGCCGGTGACGAAGGCACCGGCGAATCGGACGGCCGCCAGCTCGACGGCCTCGGTTCGGCGCGCGCATGGGTCGATCAACGTGGGCTTCAGGATGCGCATCGCCCGGGGCCTGACTGCGCCGAGTCGCGAGAGGAGGTGCAGGATCTCGGTGGCCGCCTCCGGTGCGTCGAGCCAGGCGTCGAGCGCGTGGTCAGCGATGAAGCGCGCGATCTCGCTGAACGCCTTCTCGTAGACGACGATCTCCGGCAGCTCTGGACGCGCGGGCTGGCCTCGCGAACCGTCTCCGGCGCGGCCCGCTTCGTCGACGACGGAGAGCAGGGTCTGATTGAGGTAGGTCGCATATGCGCGCTCGCGGTGAGCCTGGGTGCCCTCCGCGGGGAGGTCGGCTCGCCGGGCCTTGGCCGTCTGCTCGTCCAGCCACTCAGACCGCAGGGCATGGAGCTGATCGCACCAGCCTGACAGGTTCGCGACGACGAGCTGAGCGACTGCCGCTCCGTAGAGGCTGCGCCGGTAGAGAGGCGCCACATGCGCGACCAGGACAAAGAGCATGGGGCGGGACAGCGGCAGGCTGCTCACCGCCTCCAGGGTGCGGAGGAGCGAGTCCACCGGAGTCTTCCCGGAGAGCTCGCGGTAGTGATTATTGAGCGCCTGGATCCGGCGCATTCGGCCCGGCAGCGAGTCGTCCGATCCTCGCGCGAGGCGAGCTTCGTAGCCGGCCACGCGCCCTGCGGCGCTCCGATGCAGGCTCAGGAGGTTGGCGATCCGAGTACGGTGGAGCAAGGCCTCCTGATAGCGAGACGCCACCAGTCCCGGGGCATCGTCGGTGCCTAGCAGCGCGTCGAAAAAGAGAGCGGGGCCTTCCAATTCGGGGTCGCGGAGGCACGCCAGCGGCGAGAAGACGCCTTGCAGCAAGCCCTCCGCGACGATGGTTGCGGTCCGCTCGTTCTCGGCCGCGAGCACGAGATAGTCCGGCAACGCCTCGCTCGTGGTCTCGGCGTCTCCACAAGCTCCGAGTCGGTCCAGGGCCAGTTCGAGGGCGACCGGCATGGCCGCGAGGGCTGCTCGCTGGGGAGCGTCGACGACCTCGGCTGGCCGGCGCAGGCTAGCGAGGCGTCGGCCCCGATCCTGACGGCGTCTACTGGGAAGCACGAGCGCCATCCCCCCGCGCGTGATGTGCCAGGAGTGTCTCCAGGCGGTCGCGCACCTGCTCACGAGCCTGGACGTCCCGGGTCAGTGCCTCCTCGAGGGCTCCGGCGAGCTGCTCGTACTGAACTTGAAGCGCTGAGCCCTCTTCCGACCAGTGAGTGACCAGCGCTCCGAGCTGCTCCACGACGAGCCCTGTGGTCTGAACCTGGCTGCCGATCTTGTCGTGGGTGTCGAGCAGGGTGGTGGACATGGCGTCGACCCGGTGCTTGATCTCGTCCAGGTTCGCGAGATCCTGCAGGCCGTCGACCAGGTGCCGGAACCCCTCGTCCGCCTGGATGAACGCGTCTCTCAGCTCGCCAGCAACCGTGGTCACCTGGTTCGAGGTCTCTTCCAGTCGCCGCGCGACGAAGGTCGAGGCCTGCTTGAGCGTCGCGCTTATCTCACCGATCCCCGCCATCAGTTGGGCGTGCTGCGTGCTCGATTGCTCCTGCTGCTCGCCGAGGAGCCGTTGGACCGCCGCCATGGCCCCGACCTGGGCTCGATGGGTTTCCAGGAGCGCCTTGACGAGAAACACCACCGCCCCGATCCCGAGCGTCCCCAGCGCCGTGAGAGCGAGCACCGTGCCCAGTAAGGGCTGTATGGAGTCCGGCATCGTCATACCTCCTGGTCGACGAGGATTCGAATGAGCGCCTCGATGACCGCGATGGGGCGACCGGAGCAGAGATCCGCCTGGTCGCGTGTTCGAATTGTCCGGTGGTCCGCGAGCATGTACTCGACGGTTCGGCAGCACAAATCCATGGTGAGCATGCCGAGAGGGAGAGGTAGCCCATCATCGCCTACGAGGAGCTCGCCGCGCCGCTCAAGGCGCATCTCCTCCAGCGCTACCCGGATCCACCGGGTCTGGACCGGCAGCACCAGGAGTCGGGAGAGGAGCGTCGCCAGACGCGCGGCGTCGGTGCCGGCCCGGCGGATGGCGAGAACCGTCCAGATGTAGTCTCGCTCCACAAAGGGCAGGTGCTCGCGCCAGCGTGGCTCCGCGACGTCGAGGCGTGCGTGGAGGGCAGTCAACTCTTCGGTACGTCGGCCGATGGCGAGGTGCCAGTGCAGGTGGGTGATCACGGGGCCAAAGAGGGAGCTTCGCGTCGAAGGTAGAGCGAGCTCGCCGCCATTTCGGAGCGCGTCCTGCACGTCGCGGAGTACGGGGCTCCGGGGCTGCGTGAGGAGGGCGAGCCACCGCAGCTCAGCGTGGTCGGAGGCGCAGGCCTGAAACGCATCGAGGAGTCGGATGGCGCGATCGGAGCGGCCGCGTCCAGAGAGCGCGCTCACCATAAGCTGCTCATAGAGCACGCCCGGGTCCGCCTGGGTCTCGTGCGCCACCACGTCATCGAGCGTGTCCAGCGAGAGGTCGAAGTCACCCCGCGTCCAGAGTTGGTGAGCGCGAAAGCGCAGGGCCGCTGGCGTCACGCACCGTGACGAGTCCACGAGCGGGACGCGGCGCGCGACCTCCGCCTTCAGCGCACCGAGGTGGTCCCAGGCGAGCGTGTGCCAGGCGAGCGTCACCGACGGCTCCAACATATGCTCGTCCAGATAGCCCTCGCGAAGGAGTTGGGCGAGCAGGCCCCACCGCGCTTGCTGACACGCGGTCCTCGCGAGCAATCGAAGGGGCATCGCCGCAGGTCCCTTGCGGGCGATGACCCGCAGCGCGGCAGCCACTCCTTCATCGGGGCTCACCTCGGACTGGGCGGCCTCCGCCTGGACCACGATCTCCTCGTCATCCAGGTGAAAGCACGCTGGGGTCCCGCGCCCGAAGCGCACCCTGGCCCGCGCCAGTCGGTCGGCTCCGAAGGCGCGCGGCACGGGGCCGGCGGGGAAGTCGAGGTCGTCCCCGAGCCACCGTTCCCACCCCGGGACGCCGCGACTGTGCAGCCAGATGGCTATTCGCCGACGTTGCCCGCGCGTCCACGGACCGGCCTCGGCGAGCACGACGCCCACGGCGTCAGAGTCAGTTGCCGCGAGCGGAAGCCCCTCTAGCGCCGCGAGCAGCAAGTGGCGAAACCCCGGCGCCTGCGCCACGCACCGCGCCACGTCGACCACGCTGGCAGGATCCGCGCTGGCCAGCCGGTCGATCGCCCGAGCTAGCTGCCGTCGGCCGGCGCCGAAGAGGAAGCGCGGCCGCGCGTCGTCGCCTGTCACGACCCGGGCACCTCGTGGAGTGGCACCCCCATCGCCATACGAACCGGCGGCGGTCCACGGCGCCACGGGTCCCCGCGCGGCGGGTAGGTCTGCTTCGATCACGGCTTACCCCGGCAGCTTTCAGCCCCGGCTTCAGCCGGCAGCACGGGCAGATTGTTCAGTGTGAGAGCGCGCACCAGACCCACCTGGGCCAGTCACCAGTTGTTCCCTCAGAGCGCGCATATCCTCGATCGCAACAACGAGGCTTCGACATTCGCCGCCCGCGCGCGTGCCGTCAAGCGCCCCCGAAAAACGAGATCCGATGCCGCGCCACCGCTCGCGCGTGCCCTCGCAAGAACGTGCATTCATTAGTGCTTTTTCGTTTTAGCGGCGGGCGCGCCGTGCAGGTTGGCACGCTTTTCGGCGGTGTGCGGGGGCGGGGCCCGCGTGCTCTGCTTGGATGGCGAGCAGTGTCCGGGCGCGTGACGTAGGGAGGGGCCTGGATCTCACACCCTGCGCTGTCATGGCTGGTGGGGTTTCCACACCTTGTGCAGGCGTGGTGACATCGTGGCGCTTTACGTGCAATGACGTGCGCGATGGTAACCAGTCTCGCAGTGGGGCCGACCAGCGTCAGGGCGTGCCTCGTGTCTGCCGACTCGTTACGTTCGCGGCCACAGAGGCTCCCTCGTCGTGCGGCTTGGCCGCGGGAGGAATGATGCAGACGTACGTGATTGGCGGCTCACTGCTGGTCCTGGTTGCGCTCAACGTGGTGATGGCGCCGCCGGAGTACGTGGTCGCGGACCCAGAACCGATTCAGGCGGTGGCCAACCTGGATGGAAACCCGATAAAGCTGGACGCCCGCTTGACCTGGCACGTCGACAGCTTCGGCATCACGCGGTTCTTCCGGTTCATCCCGGGAACGCGCGAGCTCGTCCTCCACAACGCCTCGCGCGGCGTGACCTGGGAACTGAAGCCCGAGTTCGTCGACGATCTGGAGGCGGCGTACGCATCCACACCACTGCTGCCATACTGGCGCTATGCGCTTGCGACGTTTTCCAGCTTGCTGCTCGCGCTCATCTTCGGCGCGACCGAGTTTGCCTCTGCGTGGCGCTTCGATCGCAAGCGCTGGACGGAGACCCGCGCCGAAGACAGCTTCATCGCGTACAACAAGTACCTGCTGGAGGAGCGCAGGATAAAGCGCCACAAGTCGGCGGCGCGCCTCGGCCGCCGCCGTAAGGTCAAGGAATACCGTGCCTTCTACGCCATGCTCGCGAAGCAGCGCGACGGCGCCGGTACCAACGCGCTTCTTGAGATCCTCGACTCCATCGCGGAGCGGGATAGCCTGACCGTCGGCGTGTCGTTCAGTTTCACCAACAAGATCCGTGAGATGAAGGAGAACTTCGCGCTGGAGCGGGCCAAGGGAGAGTTGATCCTTGGAGGCATGGATCGAGCCCAAAACCCCGACGAGTACGACCGCATCAAGGGCGTGGTCGACAACCTCATCGCGCGAGCCTCCTGGAACATCCTGGAGGTGGGACCGCAGTTCACCCCGAGCAAGAACGCGTCGCGGGAAGGCATCGTCACCGTGCTGATCGATCGGGTGTTCGCAAACGTGTTCCCCGAGCGGATCATCCGATTCGAGCGCGATGCGGCGGACGCGGATGTGCAGCTCTCAGTGGATTACACCGTGACCACGACCGGTGCCTTCTACACTGCACGGTCCGATGACAAGGAGCCTGAGAACAAGCGCAAGCACTTCACCGGCATCGGCTTCGAGTGGCACCTGGTGATGCGGCGCTCGGGGCGCAAGTTGCTCGACGCGCGCTTCGAGTCGAAGCCGGCCAACAACTTTAGCGTGAGCAGCTCCGGCATCGACGACATCTACAAAGTGATGGCCATGACGGCCTTTGTGGAGTTCGGCAAGCAGCTCCTCGGCTACTTCGGCCTCGGAAGCTCCGGTGGCGTTGAGGCCATGGCAGCATCTCAGGCCAACCTGATAGCTCGTCGTCAGGCGATGAAGAAGCTCTTCGAGCACTTCTCAAAGGAGTGCCTGAAGGACGCCGGGGAGAACCTCCTTGAGGACGCCGTCACCCAGTTCATCGATGACCACGGCAAGGATATCGCGCGCGCCGTCACCGGAGTCACCCTGGAGATCGAGTCCATGGTCTCGGCGTTTTCCGCAGGCCTGGCTCAAGGGATCGACATCGGTGACATGGGCGCGGATGCGGTGGCATCGCTGTTCGACTTCTGAGCTCCTCAGGCGAAGAGGCCGCGCCGCACAGCCCTGGCCGCGCTCGCGTCGACCCGCCTCGGGCGTGCAGACGTCGGCCGGGCGGTCTGGTGTCTCACCGCGCGGCCTTCTGCTCTTGGGCCGGTTCGTGCCTCGGGTAGACTTTCCCGAGCTTCGCCTGGGCGTGGTCGACGGGGAGCATCCAGTGGGGTGCGGCTCTTGTGCGACGACAGCCACTACGCCATCACTTGACGAACAAAAAATTGTTTTAATTACAGTGAGTTATTCGCTGTGGCCTTCCTCTCACAGCAACCGTTCACCGAGATTGCCACCCAGCGTGCAGGCGACGTGATCCGGCGGTGCTCCTCGGCGTGCGCAAGCAGGCGGGTGCAGTCCGCGGAGGAATCGGTCGGGCTATGGTCCGGCGGCTCATCGTCTTCTCTCCCGGTCAGCGGCGAGCATGGAAGGTCCCGTCCCTCTCGGCGATGGCGACGCCCTCGTCTGCGAGGTGGGCGAGGAGGGCCGCCGCCAGGGGTTCGGAGACCGCGACGCCGCGGTCCTTGAGCACGCTGCGGAAGCTGGCCGGCGACACCGGCCTGGAGCGGCCGATCAGGGCTTCGCCGGCGACCGGGGCGAGGAGGGCCAGCTCCTCCGCGTAGCGCTGGATGTTGAGGGCGGCCATGCGGGCATAGATCTCACGGCGCACCTCGCGGGAGGGGACGAAGCGCTGCGTCCCGTCGATCCAGGGGCGGTCGAAGCCCCAGGCCTCGCGCCCCGCATCGCTGGCGAGCTCGTCCCAGCCGTAGGCGCGAAGCACGGCCTGGAGCAGCCCGGCGTGGATCGCCCGCAGCCGCGCGACGCCAGGGACGTCGTCGTCGTTCACGGTGGGGTCGTCGTAGAGGTTGTAGAGCTTCGTCGGGCCCCACTGGCTCTGGTTGTACACGCGAGGCGGGATGCCGTGGGCGACGGGGTCGAGGAGGACCGCCTCGCGCACGGCGAGGAGCTCGCGGGCCTGCTGCGCGACGTCGGCCAGCGCGCCTTGCAGCGCCCCGTCCGGCGGTGGGTCGCTGCACACCCGCTGGGCTTCCGCATCCCAGCGCGACGGCCAGGGGTAGGCGAAGTACGGGAACACGTCAGTGGGGCTGAAGTTGAGCCTGGTTTCAAGAGTTGAGCACTGCCGCCGCACGATCTGCTCGAAGAGAAGGCTGCTTGTCACGCCAAACCACACGAAGGAATCCGTGGGAGCAAGAAAGAGCTTGTGCATCGGGCACATTCGCAGCGCGGTAGAAGGATCTATCAGTGGCAAACGAACCGGCGCCCAGACCTTGATCACCGCGGAAAACCCGTACACATGCGATCGCCCGTGCCAGGCACGGCGCAAGCCGTGGCGGACTGACCCATAGAGGAACCACCGCTGGGCGTGCTCGCGATCGATGGCCGTGGCGCCTCGCAGCCTCGCGCGTTGCTCGAACACGGTGAGCTCATCCTTCTGGTGCGGACTCCGGGTCTGGAGTTGTGGCCACAGCGTCGGGTAGTGATCCGCCAGCCAGGCGGCCTGCTCGGAGGCTTCAGCGTCGCCCTTTCCGGCATCGAAGAGCGGCTGGAAGAAGTCGATGACCACGTCACATGGCTGCGGGGTGGGGTTATGCTGGACCGCCTCAGCGTTGAAGTAAGCGGCCAGGGCATCGCGCTCCGGCAATGGTATAGCGGCTATTGCCGCCAGGAGACCGTCGCCCGGCTCACGATGGACGGAGAAGTTGCCGCGGAGGAAGATCCCCGTCCACAGCCCCGGATCGCCAAGCGTACTCGGAAGTTCCTGCAGAATGGAGTCTGGATAGTCATCAAGATAGCTCGATACCTCGGTTCCATGCTCCAGCAGCCGAACCTCCTCGCGTTGCGGGGTTGGACGCGCGTTCGCTTCGATGGAGTCATCATCATCCAGCTCGTCGTTCCAGCGCGGCTCTACGAGGCGCGGGGCAGGCATGTTGGCGATGTGTGCGGGCGCGAAGTGCATCATCGCGTAGTGGACCTTGGCCTCCCCTGGCCAGACGCGGCTACGCACGGCGCGCAGAACGCGCAGGCGCGTCTCGGCCCGGCGCGGCACTCCGTTCAGGAGCGGGAACAGCACGTACTCGCGGTTGGACGCCTGGGCGATGGAGTTGGTGGCCAGGGTGCCGATGGACCCGGTGCGCCCGACTAGCTCGGCGAACCGGTGAAAGAAATAGCCCGCGTACTCCGACACCTTCCCCCCTGTGTACTGGGCGGCCAGGAAGTCCACATGGCCGTCGCCAATACACCCGCGAAGCTGGCGGTCACCGATAAACGGAGGATTGGCGACGACGGCGTCGAAGCCGCCGGCCAGGACGGCGGCAGGGAAGCGGAGCGGCCAGTGGAACGGGCGGATCGGGTGGGTCGGGTCGTCATCGCGGAAGGCCGCACGCAGGCGGTCTCGGAGGGCGATCTGGCCCGCGTTCGCCTCGAAGGGCGACGCGAGCAGGTCAGCGAGGGCCTTGTCCACCGCCTGACGGGCGGCGTTTGCGCCGCCGACCTTCGGCGCGGGCCGTCCGACGACCACCTCGTGGACCGCCTCCGCGCGCTTGGCGCTGGAGCGACCCGTGTAGCCACGGAGCTTCAAGAACAGGGCGAGGTCGAACAGCCAGTCGAGGCCGGCGACCAACGCCTCCGCCTTCTCATAGGCCGCCCGGCGCCGGGCGTAGTCATCGGGACCGCCTGCGTCGGGGGCGTCGTCGCGGATCTTGGCCTCGACTCGCCGGATCTCGCTGATCCGATCCTCCAAGGTCTCGCGGCGGTCGACGAACAGGTCAAAGTTGGCGTCCTGGTCGCCGGGGCGCGCCTCGTCGAAGATCGCGGCGACCTCGTCGAGGGACAGGCCGATGACGCTGTCTCCACAACGAAGGTTGCCGTCTAAGAACGTCAGCGAGGGGTAGTCGTCGACGGTGTTCGGGACGTCACGGTGCTCGACCACCTCAAAGAGCCACAGCGAGAGCTTCGCCAGCTCGACGGCCAGGGGGTTGATGTCCACGCCGAAGATGCTGCGCTGGATCACGCCGGGCAGGGCCGCCTGGACCGCCGCCTCGAAGGCCGCCTCCTGCGAAGGGTCGATGTACGCCTCGGTCCGCTCCCCAAGGACCTCGTCCGGTCCGATTGGGTTTCGGTGGGTGAGCGGCTCATCCCAGCCCTCGAGCGCGACGAACCGTGGCCGATGCTGCAAATCGACCCAAGCGATCTCCCGGGCCAGCTCGAGCGCGGCGACCGTGAGGAAGTGGGCGCTCCCCATCGCGGGGTCGATGATGCGGAGGCGGGTAAGGCGCTCTCGGTACGCGCTCGGATCCTTGCCGGCAGCCGCATAGACCTGGCGAAAGAGGGCGCCGAGGGTCGGGCGAACCACCTCCGCCACGACAACGGCCGGGGTGTAATGGGCGCCGAGCGCAGCGCGGTCGTCCTTGCCGCCCTTTGCGCGCAGTCTGATACCGCTCTTGTCGCGGTGCGGAGTCATCTCCAGGATCTGTTCGTAGATGTTGCCCAGCACCCGGTGGCGGTGTCGGGCCGCGGCGCCGCCGATCAGGTTCAGCTCGGCCGTGGACTCATCGTCGAGGTGCCCCAGCATCACCGCGCCCGTCGTACGGAGCGCGGCGTCCCAGCGGGCGAGGAGGTCATCGCGGTCACCGCCCGTGCCTGCGGAGGCCGCCACGTCGGCGAGCCCGTCGACGGCGGCCAGCCACGCGACCACCTTATCGTCGAAGGCCTCGTTGGGCCGGTTTGCGAAGATCGAGGGGCCCCGGACCGCGAGGTCATCCGCCGAAGCGTCCCCGCGGATGGCGCGCGAGGTGGCGACGACGCGCACCAGGGCCGCGCCTGGGAGCGAGGCCTCCGCGCTGTCCACCGCGCCCGGCGCGGTCGGGGCATAAGCGAAGATCTCCGCCAAGGTGCGACGGAGGGGGCTGCCTCGGAACGAGACCGCTGGCGCTCCGGCCAGGTACAGGCGCCCACGGCGCTCCAACTCGAGGAGGAACATCGTGCGGTAGGCGAGGATCGACGCGGCGTCGCGCAACGTGAGCAGGTCGCCGTCCGACGCGGGCGCGCCACGGGTCTCCTCGAGCAGCCGGATGAGGACCTCCAGCGCGCCGCGGAGCCGCGTACGGAACTGTTGGCGCGCCTCGTTCAGCCCGGTCGCGAGACGAGCGAAGGCCGCCTTCCAGGCGTCTGGCTGGGCCGGGTCGTCCCGCAGGAGAGCCGCGAGCGCACCGGAGAGGGCGTTGTCGAAGTCCGCGGCCGTGGGAGGGGGCGTCCGTATCGCGACGTCATGGAGCGGGAGGTAGACCGCGTTGACCACGATGGTACGAGTGACCTCGGCGTCGCCTCCGCCAGGCTGCGAGGGCCCGACGGCCACGACCTCCGGGACATGATAGCCCGGCCCGTCCAGGACGACCAACAGGACGACATTGCCCTCGAGGTGCCGGCGGGCATCGGTCACCGCGCCGGAGCCCACCGCGGCGGCCGCTTGCTGCGCGACCCAGGCGTCGCGGAGCCCGCGGAGCGCACCATGCGGCACGCGGATTCGAGCCGAGGTGCTGAGTCTCACAATCAGGCCGAGGACGGCAAAGGGTGTGCGCAGCGAGGTCCGTCCACCGTTGGCCTGGAAGGGCAACCAGCGCAGCGCACAGTTGGCGTCGTCGAACCACTCGAGCGAGCGCAGCGGGCGTAGAAGCTCTTCTGCGCCACGGTTCTGGTCGATCTCCTGGATGCTGGTCCAGATCTTTCTGTCCTCGCCCAGAGCCAGGCCCCGGGCCACAGCCAAGTCGCCGAAGAAAGCGTCGAAGAACCTCTCCGGCTCGCAGACGAGATCGCGGCGGCCCGGGTGGGTCAGGTGCTCGAGGAGGGTGGCGGTGCGCGTGAACGGCATGGCGTGACTCGGTGGTTCGGTGCGAGGAGGTCAAATCGCGACCATCAGGGTCTGGCGATCCTCAGAAGAGCAGCCAGAGGTTCGGCACGGACGGAGGCCGCGCGTCCGCATCCCCGGCGACCGGGTTCTGAGCGGTACCGAGCGAGAGGTGGGCGAGCTTGCTCCCGGGGTCATAGTTCCCGAACGCCCCGACACCCTGGCCGGGATCGTGAACGACCCCCAGGGTGCCCGTCTGCGCGGCCCAGGCGCGAGAGTCCGTGGTCGGAGGACCAAGAGCAGGAGGCGCGAAGACGGCCTCGGGCACTGGAGCGTCGTCTTCCCGATAACTCAGCGCGGCGCCGTGGATGCCTGCGTCCACCAGCGCGATGACCACCTCGTCGGCGAACTCGGTCGGGGCGCCTGCGGCCGGGCCGTCCTCGGCGGGTGCGCCCAGGCCGGGCAGGGTTGCCGAATGGGCGGGTATGCTGTGTGCGCCGATGCCGCCACGCTCGGCGGGGAGCCCGAGCCAGACCGGCACAAAGCTCCGCCGGCCGCCCACCATGTCGATGAACCACGCGAGCGCTCCGGGCGACGTGGAGTCGGTGACGCGGACGAGGGTTCCGCTGATGGCGCCCTGGCCATGCTGGGTCGCCGCGACGGCGTCCGCCGTGGAGCGAACGGGACGGCTGTCCCGACGCGGCCCGGTCCACAGCACCACCCCCGCGGCACGGACGGTCTCCCAGCCCCAGTCAGGGCGCGCCGTCGGTGCTGAGCGCGCGAGGTTTCTGGCCAGGCGGGCCCGCAAGGAACGTCCCGCGCGGACGACGAGGGCGCCCGGCGGCCGCGAGGGCGGCCCATTCGTGGCGCTCGCCGGGGCAGCGTCGTCGAGCTTGCGGAGGGCAGCGAAGAGCTCCTCGCGGCGGCGGAACCCGGGCGTCTCGAAGTCCAGTTCGCCTGAGAGCACCTCGCACGCGCTGTCCAGATCGAGGACGACGGGCCAGTTGGTGAGACCGAACAGCGCACGGATCTCCTCGAGTTTGCTCCCAAGGCGTGCTCTCACTTGGTTCTGTACCGAGGACCCGTCCGGGCCGAGGCCGGGTTCTACCGGGACTACAGTCAGGTGGTCGATCTGCTGCGGGGCTCGGAAGTCCGGGAGCGGGCCCTCTGGCGCCTGACCGGCCGCTTCTCGCAGGGCCTCCGCGAGGCCGCTGCGCCGTTCGTCGACCTCGAAAGCCGGGGTCAGCCGGCGGTCGACGCGGCCGTTGCGCTGGATGAGTAGGGTCGGATTCCACGGCAGGTCATAGTGGATCACGACCCCACACTCTTGCAGGTTTACACCCTCGGCCAGCACATCGGTGGCGAGCAGCGTGGTGACCTCCGCCCGAGCGGCGGCGGAAAGCCGAGCGAGATAGTCGTGGGCCGCCGGTCCGTCGGCGTTGCGGTCGGGTGCGATCTGGTACCAGGGCGAGAAGGCGTCGACCACAGCGTCAGCCGTGCCGCCGTCGAGCTTCATAGGGAGCAGGCGGCGCTCGCCGTCTCCCCATACGCTGGCAAACCCCTTCGCCGCACGCTGGACGGCATGATCGACGAGCTGAGGATCGTCCGTAGCGCGGGCCAGCCAAGCTTTCAGCCACGCGAGGTCGAGCGGCGACCGGTACCGGGCCGGGTCCGTGTAGGACGACTCGGCTCTGGGCTGGGTCGTCACCCGGTGGGCCTGCTCTACGAGAGCCCGCCCCACCTGGTCGACCGCCCCACGAAGCAGCGTCCTGAGCTGGGCCGCGAGCTGGACATCAGGGTTCGGGTTGGCGGGGCATGGGAGGGACGCGGCCACCGCCGTGAAGATGGCGATGAGGTAGTCCTGGGTGTCGGTGTACTCGGTGAAGATGAGAGATCGAAAGCCCCCAGGGAGGACGGCTCGTCCGTCGGCCGCCACGTCGCGGCGGGCGGCCGCCTGGAGCACCAGCCAGCCCAGCAGCGAGCGCGCGCGACCGTCCGAGCGAAGGCGCTCGATGACCCACTCGGCGAGGGCACGGGGTGCCGTTCCGGTGACTGGCACCTCGAGGAATTCGAGGGCCTTGGCAGTGACCTCGGTGTAGGGCCGGCCCTTAAGGCTGACACGCCGGAGCTTGCCGTAGAGCGGCTCAAGGAGGCTGTCCTCGATCCAGCCGGCGACGCGCTGAACGTCTACGAAGAGCTTCGAGGCCTCGCCCCGCGCTACGTCGCTGAGGAGGTCGCGCACCCAGGCGGCAGGGGCAACGAGATCGTCCACAAACTTTGTGTAGCCGCTATCGTACTCACGCACATGCTGGCCCACCATAGGTGTATCTCCGGGTCCGACCCAGCCGCAGCGGACCTGGAAGGCCCGGCCCTCGTCCAGGTCTTCGGGGGTGGGGACCTGTGCCTCGCCGAGGCTCGACACCGAGTCCACGACGCGGCGGGTCGTGCGGGCGAGGTCGGCGAGCGCGTCCTCGAGCGCGACGACGCTTGTACCCGACGCCAGGGCGGCGGCCTCTAGCGGCCGGCGATGAGCGGTGAGCGCCCGCTCGACCACGGCCAGTTGCGCTAGGGACTGCCGTAGGATGCCACGCACCAGGGTGCGGAGGAAGGCATAGGGGCTGCTCTGGAGGCGTTTGATAAGGCCTATCTTCTGGAAGCCCATCGCGTTGCGGGCCGTCTGCTCGTCGGACCGGCTGCTGCGGACGCTGAGCTCGTACGCAAAGAAGCTCAGGCTGTTGTCCCCGCCCAGGGCAAAGAGGCTCTCGAAGAGCTCACGGAGCACCTTGCGCTCGAACCGGAGGACGCCGTCTCCGAGGTCATCCCCCGGCTGCGCGGCGTTCTCCCCGGGGTTGAGCGCGAGCGGGTGGCGCGGGGTTCGCGGCTGACGAAACATCTCTTCGGCGGGGAGAGCCTCGCCGGGGGCGCGCGCCGCGTCAGCCGGCCCGTCCGCCGTCGCGTCGATGATCCGCAGTGCGCGGATCCGCGAGCGCTGGACGAAGAGCCGAGTGAGCTCCGCCTCCAACAGGCGGCGGGCCTCCTCGGCGCGTGCGGTGTCGGCGGGGTCCGGGGGGGCCGCTTCGTCCGTGGCGTTCGGGTCGTGGGTGCTGCGCCACTCGAGCGCTGCGGCGAAGGCGGCCTGGCAGGCACCACCCTGGGCCGCCCACTGGTACTCTGGCCCGAGATCGTCATAGCGCGTGCGGGCGTCCTGGTCGGCCGCGGCGCGCTGTACGGCCTTGTCGGGTGGGACCGTCAGCGCACGCCCACTGTAGAGGTGGCGGCGAACGAGCTGGAGCAGCCGGCGGAGCGCGACGGTGCGCGCGTCTTTGGGCGTGTCCGGGGAGCACCACGCGGTCAGACTGTCATAGATGCGGTCCACGGGCGCGGAACCAGCCTCCCCGTTGAGTTGGAGCGACTGCGTTCGGAGACGGTCGTGCAAGGTCGCGTAGGGGCGGGCCCAGTCCTGATACTGCAGGAAGTGGCCGATCTGTGTGACCAGGTCATCGAGGCGGTTGTTGAACGGCGTCGCCGAGAGGTTGAGCATCTTGCGGCGCGGGACGTCGAACGCGTCGGCGTCGGTGGGCTCCAAAGTGATGTTATCGTCGGCGTTCTCGCCGTCGGTCGGAGCGACCGCCTTGAGTGGCCAGCGCTCTCCAGGCAGCGGGAGCGAGAGCAAGAACCGCAGGGTGCGGGTGCTGCGAGCGCCCTGGTTGCGGAAGTTGTGGCTCTCGTCGAGGACCACGACCTCGGATGTGGCGAGGAACTCGAAGGCGTCGAGAAAACCAGGGATCTCGGCGTCCCAGGGGTCGACCCAAACATCCTCCCGGGTTGGGGCATCGGGCAGCTTTTCAGGCGAGAACACCCCGTGCGACAACACCCGGAGCTCGCACCGCTGCATGCGCGCGGCCACGGCCGCGGCGTCCAACCCGTGGACCGCCTGGAGGAGATGCTCGACCGCGTCGCGGACCTCAACGGCGCGTTGGTTCCAGCCCGTGGCGTTGCGGCCGCGATCGGCCTTGGCACCGACGAGGCGTGCGGGGACGACGAAGCTCGCACGCAGCACCCGCTCCGTGTTCGCGGGGTCGAGGTGGACCAGGCGCTGGGTGAGGAGGATGGCGGCGGTGATCTGCCCGATGAGCGTTTTGCCGAGGCCGGGCTCGTCGGTGAGGAAAGCTCCGCGGGAGCCCCCCTTTTGTCCGCCAGACTCGCCCTCGAGGATGGACAGGAGGCGCAGGACGCCGTCGACCTGGTAGCTGGCCGGGACGTGTCCCGCGAAGAGCGAGAGACCGGGTCGGGAGAGGTCCCTGACGTACTCTTCGTGGCACGCGTTGTCCGAGACGCCAAGGAGGCGTTTGATGATCCCGCGAAGGTGCGGCACCAATCGGAGGAACGCTTCGCTTCGGGGCTTCCCCGAAGGCCCGTCGGCGGGGCCGGTTAGATTCGCGGTGGTCAGAGCGAGGAGCTGCTTCGCGTCCGGCACCTTGGGCCCATCGTCCGGCCCGGCGTTCCACACGCCGATGACCCAGGGTGCGGCGGCGAAGATCGAGCGCGCGGTGGCGGCGACGTCGGCGGTGAGGTGGTCTGTGCGGGGGCCCGCGGCGGCGTTCGACGGTCCCAGCGGTTGGCTATAAAGGTGGCCGGGGGCGCTGTGAACCGTTGCGACCTCGACGTTCGCCCTACCGGCCTCGCCGGTCATCCCAAACGCGGACCGGCTCCAGTTGTTGGACCCGACGAACGCCACCGTACGGGCCTCCGTCACGGACGGGCCTTCGCTCCGCTCGATGACGTACATCTTCGGGTGGAAGATGCCTCCGTTCTGTGACACGCCATCGTCCATGCGGAAGTCGGCCGCACGCTGGAGCAGGAAGCCGAGGAGGATACCAGCGGCCGAGACCGCCTCTCGATTGGCCTCTAGGTCCTTGACAAGCGCGTCCCGCAATTCGCGCAGGTGTGTCCGGTTCTCCTGGTGGTTCGCGAGCAGAGGAACGGACTCGACGAGTCGGTGGAGGTAAAGCACACCGTCGTTAGACTCCGGGTCCGGCTGGAACGGGCCGCCGAGGTCGGCGTCGGAGTCGAGGAGAGACTCGGCCGCTGGGCGGAAGCCCCCGATGACGCAGGTCTGGATGAAGCGGGCGCGGAAAGCACTGCTCGCTGTCTTGCTGTCGCCGCCGGCGTGACGCCAGCGGCACAGGAGGTACCAAGCGCGTGCTGCGATCTGGGCTGGAATGGAGTTGAGCTGACCGGCCAGGAGACGGAAGCTCGGGTCGCTGGACACGCTCTCGGCGGAGTTGAGGAACGTCGCGCGCTCTTCCTCGGCCTCGGAGAGGATGAGCTGGGCAGGATCCTCGAAGCGACTCCCGTCGTCGTCGTCGCCGCCAACGGGATTGTGGTGGAAGTAGCCCACGAGGGCGGTGAACGAATGGGTCGTCCCCCGAAGCGCGAGGTCGAGCGCGTGGCCCAGAGAGAGGGCGCCCTCGGTTTGGCCGAGCTCGGGGTGGTTGAGCAGGACACCGGAGACCTCACCGGTTGTTTCGAGGAACCGGGCACCAAACGCGTCCTGGTCGCGAACCCACCCCACCGAATCGGGCGTCTCGAGAGCGATAGGTCTTTGTCGTGAGGACATCGGTTCACTCCCTTCGAGAGTCCCGCGCGTCTGCGGACCGAATCGAGTAGGGCCCGATCGAATGCCTGCCGAGACGAATCGGAGTGGGGCGACCCCTGATCGCTACCCCCCACGCTTCTAGTCCGTGTCTCGCACACGCGCAACCTGGGCCTCATGCAGTCCAGCAGCGCGGGCGACAGCGGGCCGCCGCCGGCGTAGGTGGGCCAGATTGCGCCGGCAGGCGGGACCGGGTGCAGCCGCTCCGCCAGGACGCGAAAGGCGTCGTGCCAGGTGCCCAGGCTGGGAAGCTGAAGGCGGCGCACGACGCGCGCGATGACGGGCTCCTGCCGCTCACCGGCCAGGAACTCGTTGAGCAGGACCAAGGTGGTGAACCGGACCGCCGCGGTCCAGGTGTAGATGATGTTGTCTAGGCCGATGCCCGCGTTCTCGGCCTCCACGACGCGCTGGTAGCGGTAGGCGATGGGGAAGGGGAAGCGCTTCAGGACCAGACGCTGCAACTCGTCTGCGGCCGGCGCCTCGCCAGTCGAGGTGGCCGCCCGCGCCGCTGTAACGGCCTGTGTCACGTTGACGTGCTCTGGGCAGATGGCCAATTCGCCGACCCAGGTCAGCTCGCGGGCGATGCGCGTGTCGTCGCCGTGCTCCACACGGCCGATGACGCCGTGCAGTTCCTTGTCCTCCAGATCCCCCCGACCGCCAGCCGCACGGCCGCGTCCGACGCCACGGGCAGGTCCAGCATCTGGCCGTACACCTCCAGGCGCGTCGGGTTGCGCTCCCTCCAAGTGTCGACCGCCAGGCCCTCCAGGATCCGGCGGGCCGAGCTCCGGGTCTCCGCGCCGCGGTGTCGGCTGCGCGGAGAGCGCTACGACTCTCCCTGACCGCGGCAGCGGCAGGCCCCTCGGCCGAGCTATGCGCGCTGGTACTGCATCACCAGGAGGCAGTGCTCCGCCGTCAACCGCTCTCGCAGGGCGTCTCCGCGCGGGTTCACCACGACCTCCAGCCGCGGCGTCCGGTACCCGACGAGCAGCGCGGGGTTGTCCGCCGAGCGGTTGTCCGAGTACCACTGCACGGCGTCCGCGAAGTGCGCGTCTTCCATCAGGTCATTCGGCACGGCCACCAGGTAGACCTCGTTTGTGTCGGCGGTGATGCGGAGCAGATGCTGAAAGATGCTCACACTGCTGGGGTTGTTCACCGCCTGCGCAAACACCCGATACAGCATCTCCGTCGCACACACCGGCTCATCGACCCCGATGTGCTTGAAGTAGGAGACCCAGCGGGGATCGACCACCTCCGCCGACACGTTCGGCCGGCGTGCGGTCGTGGAAGCGGGGAGGTCGGCCAGGAGCGCTTCGATCCGCAGAGCCAGCAGCAGCGAGTGGCTATCGGGCGTGGGCTTATCTCGGTCCGCTAGCAGCACGATGGATCGAGCCTCGGCGAGATTCGCTCGCACCAGCGCTCCGGGCGCGCTCGGGTCCATCGGGATGACGGTGACATCCTCGAATATCTCGCCCTGCTCGAGTTTGACTGGTTTATCGGTGAGCACTACCACGGCCGCATCCGAGTGGGCCACATGGTCTGCCAGTCGCAGCTCCTTGAGAATTCGGGCGCCCGCAGAGCTCCAGCCACAGAAGGCGATATGCTGCTTCAAGCGCCGCTTCGTGGGCGCGGGGACCCTGGCCTGGCCGCGCTCGTGATGTGTCGTCAGCGGCGCGACAGGGTGCGCTTCGGAAAGCTTCGCGGGGTCGAACCCGGCCAGCGCTCCATCGTCTGGGGCGTGATACGCCAAGACGATACATCGGTCGTCGACAGCGAGGCTCCGAATCTGCTCCGCACCCCCGCGAGGATTCAGGAGCACCGGTGCCGCCGGATCGCTTCCCCGCTGGATCCCGACGAGGAGCAGCGGGTTGTCCGGGGTCACCAGGAGCGAGGCGTGATAGAGCGCGCTCACAGCCTCGCCAAACGTTTTGGAGTGCCCAGTCAGCCACGGGGGCACGCGAGTCGTGTACAGCTCGACCGAGTCCTGCTCGTAGCGGAGCAGCTCGTCAAAGAAGTGGCTGATCCGCGGCGTGATCACGGTCTGCGCCATCAAGGAGACCTCGAAGCTGCCTTCGGTGCCCACCTCGCGAACTCCAAGCCTGCGCATGTCGGCCCCCACACTCGCCTCGAACACCTCCGCGAGGACGACCTGCTCGTCTGGATTCCGACCGGCGCGCTCGGTCAGGCGGCGGACTTCGATGCAGGTCATCACGGCCTGCGCGTCGCTCTCCACCGCCTCGTCTGACGAGCGTAGGATAATGACGGCCTTGGCACTACCGACGTGAGCCCGCTGCAATACGACGCGTTCCGACGCCCTACCTGCGACCACATAGACGTCCTCGTGCAGATCGGCCGCGTCGTCTTTCACGCCCTCTCCGATCAGCACGATGGGTAACCTTCGCGGTTGCTCACCGACGACGGCCGCGTTGCGCAGCTCCGTCAGGATGATCTCCGCCGTCGGCCTCCAGTTGCAAATAACGACATGCTGCGTGAGCTTCACGGGTACCTCCTGCTTCAGGAAACGACGGATGACGCGCTCGACGACGCCCACGGACAGTGAACCCAACACCCACAGGAGCCCCAGCCAGGAGCCGAGCTGAATGCTGACGGCCAGCAGTCGCCCCGCCGTGGTGACGGGGAAGACACTCTGGTCCTGCCCCATGCTGACGAGCACGAACATCCAGGTCAGGGATTCGCGCAGGTTCATTCGCCAGACGCCCGAGGCGTCCGTCAGCCGGCCCTGGAGCAGCGGCTCAACCTCGACCCACTTGAGAAGCAGGCTGGCTGCCAGGGTCCACACCACCACGAGGAGCAGGACCGTGACGCTCCATGCGTGGCGCCGAACCGTGCTGCGCGGCGGCGGCTGCAGCCGATTCCGCTTCCACACCCACCCGTAGTAGCTCCCACGCATCCACAGCCACAGATGCAACAGCAGGAGCAGCACGGAGAGCGCTAGCGCAATACCGGCGTCCAGATAGGGCAGCGCGCCCATCTTGGTGCGGATCAGCACCGGATGCTCGGGAACCCCCAGGTCCTGAAACGGCTGACGCGCTCCAGCGGGCGCCATGAGATCCTCGCCGGTCACGCCCAGCTCCTGGGCCATGAGGGCAACGAGCAGGGTCCCGACCTCTTCGGGGAGCCCCATGCCTCCCAGGACGAGCGTATCCACGTCGAGGGTCTGAAGTCGCGTCCCGTCCGGCGTGACGATCTCCCCCTCATTATACACCGGCAGCGCCACGACGATTCGTTGAATCGTCGCCTCGCCCAGGTCGAGCAGTTGGTTGTTGCCCTGTGGACCGATGTCCCATCCGACCAAATCGGCCTTGCGGGACACACGAAACGCCGCCTGCACCGAAGCGTCAGCGCTCGACATCTCTGGGAACGCGCTGCGATTGACGCCACCCCGTCGCGAGATGACCGGTCTGAGGCGGAAGAAACCTTCCAGCTCGGGCGCGACGCGCGAGAACGTGAACGCCGAGCCGCTGGCGTCCGAGCCCAGATCGATGGCGCGTACGTCGTCCAAATCCTGGATTCTTCGGGGTGCGATGACGAAGACGTGCTCCGCAAACGGGCTGCCGAGAGCGCGGATGACCTGCGGCTTGCCACGCGCTCGTTGGTCCATCTTGACCCCGAGGTCCGCGACGTCTTCCTGCATGAGGCCCAAGCTGCGCGGGCACCGCTTCATGCGCAGGTAGTTGTCCATGGAGCCATGGGTCTCGTGAAGCTCGAACGAATAGCGCCCGTGCAGCTTGGCGCGCGCTCGTTCGATGAGGGGGGACATGTACTTCCAGTAGTCGCCTGACTTCGAGCCTACATAGACGTCCACACGGTTGGGATCATCAGACGAGCATCCGCGCTCCGAGCGGCTCACGCCTTCAGGGTGCATCGATTCGACCGTTGAGACGCCCTGCGCTTGCACGCCCTTGGTTGCCGGCACATCACCCGCGACCGGCACGGCGACGGCGGGCCCACTGAGCAGGAGCGCCAGGTATGTGGTCACGACTCCACAACTGGCCGACAGTCGCGTCGACTTGCGAGCAATTGGGCGCATGCGTGGCACCATAGGACGCGAGTTCAGGCCTGTCCACGGCACATGAGCACTGCACGCAACCCGCCGGCACGGCACCTCGGACATCCGGTGCGGGCGCGTCCGCCCACGCGCTGCCCGGATGTCCAGCGCTGACGCCTCAGTGCAGGCAGCTCTCGCCGCAGGTGGCGCAGATGAGGACCTTGAGGTCGCGCGGCGGATGTGAGCGGCCCAGGCGGGGGGCGGGGGAGGTGGGCGTGCGGGTCGGGCCGTGGGCGAGTCACGACGCGCTGCTCGTGCGCGGATTTGTATCGTTTGGGCGCTACGACTTTCTCCCGCGCGCTGTGCACTGCACATCGGGCTGACCGGCCTCAACCAGCCGATCGTCCCGGTCGTCGCCGCCCATCTCGACGCTGGCCCAGTGATGCGCCCCGCGCCGCGAGGTCGTCCCCCGGCGGATCTGACCCATCGGCGAGGTGGTCTCCCGGCGGATCTGGCCCACCGCATCGGCACCCTGGATTGGCGCATCTACCCCAACGCCCTCGCCCTCTGGACCGTCGGCGCGCCCTTGTTCGGCTTGCTCCTTCAGGTCCTGTGAGAATGTGTTCCCATATTCGGACCGAGCGGGGCGCCAGCGACGTCTTTTCAGGGGCTTAC
>CAZNZH010000004.1:0-24186 GCA_964577445.1 uncultured Myxococcales bacterium | reverse complement strand
CGCCGTGCGGGACGCGTATTGCTCCAGGCGCACCGCGTCGGGATGTCCTGCGCCGAGTGCTATCACGAGCGCGGGCTTCAGCCGAGTGAGCAGCTCCGGCATCGCCAGCGCGACGGCCTTGTAGGTGACCGGCAACTGCACGCCGACGACCGGGCGGCGCGCCAGTGTCCGGCCGTCGAGGCGGGAGGCGACTTCGCCGGACGGGTTGGGGTCGATCCAGCGGCCGCTGCGGTCGCGGAACGGGCCGAAGCCGGTGATCAGGACGCAGGGCATCAGTCGCGCGACTCGTCGCTCGCGTGGTGCGACCACCAGTAGCGCCAGTGGCGGCGCTGGCGAGCCGGCGGGCGGCTCCTGGGGTCGACGACGTGCCCGGTGAGGTCGGAGAGGAGGCGGACGGCGTTTTCGGCGATGTAGGGGCGCGAGTCGGCGGTCGCCTCGATCAGGGCCTCGATGGAGCGTGGGTCGCTGAGCGCCGGCTCGAGACGGTAACCGGCCGCCTCGAAGCCGCGGCGCAACCAGCGGCTCCATGTTTCGTCCTTGTGCTTGCGCCAGAGCTTGTCCCACACGGCGAGCGCACGCTTGGCCGCCGCAGGGCTGGTGGGTACGGGGGCGTCCGGTGAGAGGTTCGTCACGCGAATCAGCGCTTCATGGGCCGCGCGTCGGAGCTCGCCCGACGGTGCGGCCAGTAGTCGCAACAGCTCGGGGACGACCTCGAGGCGGCCGTAGCGAGCCAGCACCCGGGTGGTGGCGGTCCGGAACTCCAGGGGATCGGCGGCCGCGAGCTCCTTGGCCAGGTAGCGCTCGGGTGCGGCGAGGTAGCCGCGGGCGACGTCGAGGACCGCTTGGGTTGGCAGCGCGAGGATCGCCGAGAAGAGGCGCGACGCGAACGCGGGGTCGGTCGTCCGAGCGAGGAGCGCGAGCAGCGCGGGGAGCGCGGATGGGTCGCCGATGGTGCGGAGGGCCTTCAAGCTGCCGTCGCGGACCGCGGCGCTCGAGTCCGCCAATGTGGCCAGCAGGACGGGCACCGCGGCGCGCGCGCGCAGGTCCGCGAGCGTGCGAATCGCCTTGAGTCGGGTGCTCTCGTCCGTGACGCCGAGCACGCGCAGGAGGTCCGCTACTCTCGCATCGAACGCCGCGTCTCCCCGGTCGACCCACGGCCAGATGGGACCAAAGTCGAGGCAACCGTATCGGCGGTCCTCAGGAGAGCAGAACAGGCGCACATGGAAGTGATCGTCGTGTGGCAGGGCGTCGGTGGGCTGATGGAGCACCTCGTTCAGGCGTTCGATGGTGGAAGCGGGGCAGCCGCGTGCCGTCGCGGCGGCGAGGAGGAGCGCCTTGAGGTCGTCGGACGTGAAGATCCACTGAACGCTGACCTCCGGGTCGGTGACGAGGGCCTCGACGAGGGTGAGGTTTCGCTCGGTGTCGAAGCGAAAGCGGCCGTCCCGCGAGCGGCCGTCGGCGCCGAACCCGAAGAAGCGAGTCGGGTTCACGTGACGACCGCGCGTATCGAGCGAGAACATCAGTATGTCGACGTCTCGGCCGGCTTGATGGGAGGCGTGCCAGCGCGAGCGGCCGCCCTCGCGCAGGGAGACATTTCCGATGCCCAGGCGGGCTCCGCGGTGTGCGGAGGCCACGCGAGACGCCGCGCGTCGCAGGAGGCCGGCCATCTCCTCGGTGCCGAAGTGGGTCCCGCGAGCGCGCACCGCGGGGACGAATGCCCACCCGGGACCCGACAGCGGGATCTCCTGGGCGCGCTCCAGGCGGCCACCACCTGTCGCGCCGGCGCTGAGCGAGCCGCCGGGCGTCGCAAAGATCCGGCGAACCTCCGCGGCATCAGGCGGCTTCAGGTCGGCGCCGGCCGCCGGGCCGACCCCGACGCCGGCGAGGAGCGCGGCGGCCACGAAGAGCCTGAGTATTCGTGAATCCTGCATCATCAGAAGACTACACCATTCGGGCGCCAAGCCCTCGGTACGCGACCGAACCATCGAGGGTCGGCCGGACGCGAGCAGCGTCGGGTTCGCACCCGCGCGAAGTCGAGCAAACACCCGGACTGCGGCCCATTATTCTCCTTGACAGTCCGCGCGCGCGCCGACTAGTTTGCACCATCATTAGCTGCCCAGTCACGCCGCGCAGCGAAGCGCGTGCGACGTCGAATGGCTCCGGCGAGGCCCCCCCTCGTCTGTGGGTCGGCGTGCGCGCCATACCGTCACAACGAGAGGAAGAAGCTGATGGGTATTTACCCCGTTGCGAAGAAGAAGCTCCCCGAAGCGTTCTTTTGCAAGTTCCTCAATCGCGATGTGAAGACGGTTGAGTGTGTTGACGACTACGTCAACGCGAACTCGCTCAACATCCGTCACTCGCCTTGCTTCAAGTGCCCCATCGGCCTGAAGACCCGCGGATGTTTCGCGAATAGCTGACGCAGCGCGCAGGCTCGCGTGGCGCGGCTGCAAGGTCGCGATACGTGTGGTCGCCCTGATGACGCGCTTATGACGCAATGTGTCAAATTCGCGTCATAAGCGATTCACCCTGTCATCGCCCGGGCGAGCGCGTGGAGACTGCCACTGGCAGTATTATTCAAACCGTTAATTAGTTGAGATCACGCAGGTGGGGCCCCAGTCGGGCAAAGCTGTTCGCCGCGGGGAGCCGATAAGCGTGTGCGATGCAGCGAGGTGCGCGGACGGGGCACCAGTCGAAGTGTTGACACATGGGCGCTCGGTTGTACGCGCGCGGCGCGAAAGGGCGAAGCCGCCGGGATGGCGAAACTGGTAGACGCAGGGGACTTAAAATCCCTCGGCCGCAAGGTCTTGCGGGTTCGAATCCCGCTCCCGGCAACGCACTGAAAACGCTGGCCCGATGGCGTTTGGACAAGCCCGGCGCCCCGGACATGATAGCGCCCCTGCTGGGCTCTCGCTGCGCTGCTGGACCGCGCTGCGGCCCTGTTTCGTCTTGGAGGCTCCTGCTCGGCGGCGGTCTATGCGGGGCGTCTCCGGCATGACCGGGACGATTCACCGCCAGGGCCAGTCGGTGGGGCGACGGCGGGCGGCCTTCGCGGTCGATGAAGGCGTTGTGGGCGGTGCCGGCGACGGCGGCCGGAGGCGCCGCGTCCTGGCGCCCGCCGCGTTACGACATGCGCCCATCAGACTCCCCTGCGCTGGCGGGTGGTGCCGGGGAGGTGGGCGATGGTGCATGAGGAGGTTGGGGCGGCGGTCGTTGATGCGGGTCGGGACGTGGGAGTGGTGCGGGAGGATGAGGTCCTGCCTGAGCGGCCGGCGATCCTGGTCTCTCGGGTGGAGGTGCCTCGTCGGGTGGAGACCGCGCGCTCGGCGACGGTCTCGCGTGGCGGGCTGCGGCTCTTGGGCCGGGGCGAGCGGACGGGCGAATCTGCTGAGAACGAGCGGTTCGTTGGGGCGATGGTCTTCAGGCTGCGGTCGGTGCTTTCGGATGTCGTGACCGCTTCGGCGGACGACCGTGACGACTCGGGGCTGCGCCTGAGCGTGCGCCCGGACCTGCGGGCGCTGATGATGCGCTGGTGGGAGCTGCTGCACTTCCTGCGGGACCTGCGCGGGGTGGCCAGTTGGCAACTGAGGCTGCAGAAGCCGCGCGGGGTTGGTCGGGCGCTCGGGGTCGTGCTCATCGCTCGCACCGACGCCGAGTCCGACGGGGAGGCGCGGGTGCTGCTGGAGCGCGCGCACGAACAGCTCGCGGGCGCGCTCTTGATGCACGCGCGGTTTTTCGAGTGGAGCCCCGTGCTCGACGCCGACGCGGCGGTCGCGGTGACCGCGCCTTTTACGGCGGTCGACCTCGGCGAGGTACTTGCCCGCGAAGTGCTCGGTCGCGGCGGCATGTACCAGACCTTTCCGTTCCGGCTGCGGCCCGACGACATGGGGCGCATCGTCGAGGCGCTGTCGCTGTCGCCCGCCGCGGTGACCTACGCCGTGACCCTGACGCCCCGCGAGCTCACAGCCGCGGAGGCCGTCGCCATGAGCGCCCGCCAGAGCTGGGCGGCGTCTGCCCTCCTGGCCGGCGACCGCTGCTTCGAGATGCGGGTGCAGCTCGCGTCGGACGCCGCCCTGGACCCCGTGCTGATTCACGCGGTCGGGCACTCTGTCGATGGCTACGAGGGCCGGATGGTGCTCGCTGAGCTCGGCCCCCTGGACGCCCCCGAAGCGCCCCGCGGCGGCTTCGACTTCCACCGGCCCAGCGGCGACGCGACGCGCCTCGAGGCGCGGCTCGGCCTCGACCACGGCATCTTGCGGCCGTGGCACGCGTCCTGCGCGCCGCCGCACCTGGCTCGGCTGCGCCACCTGGTCGACCCCATCGACGCGACCACCGCGTTTCGCGTCCCGGCGGCCGGCGTCGCTCAATCCGGGCGTCTCAGCGTCCAGACGGTTCCGGGCGCGCCGCTCTTTCTCCCAGCATCCACCGGCGCCCCGCTCGGCACGGTCAGCGTGTGCGGCCGCCAGCGCACGGTCCGGCAGAGCGACGCCGACTCGGCGCTGCACACCTACGTCGCCGGGAAGACCGGCACCGGCAAGAGCACGCTGCTCCTCAACCTCGCCCTCGAGCGCATCCGTGAGGGCCACGGCCTCGCCCTCATCGACCCCCACGGCGACGTCGCCTACGACCTCGCCCGCCGCATCCCGCCCGAGCGCGTCGACGACGCCATCCTCTTCGATCCCACCGATGTGGACTGGCCGATCGGCCTCAACCTCGTCGAATATGACCGCGCCCACCCGGAGCAAAAGAGCTTCTTCATCAACGAGCTGCTCCGCATCTTCGGCAGCCTCTACGCCATGGACCGCGTCGCCGGCCCCATCTTCGAGCAGTACTTTCGCAACGCGTTCCTCGCCCTGATGGACGACCCCGAGGGCAGCCCCGACGTGACCTCCCTGGGCCGCTTCTTCCGCGACCGCGACTTCCGCCGCGCCATCCTCGGCCGCATCGAGAGCCCGCTGGTCCGCAGCTTCTGGCTCGACGAGGCCGAGAAGGTCACCGGCGACAACGCGCTCTACAACATGGCGCCCTACATCACGTCCAAGCTCGCCTCGTTCACCTCCAACGACTTCATCCTGCCCATCGTCGCCCAGCCGAAGAGCGGCCTCGACTTCCGCGCCATCCTCGACGAGCGCAAGATCCTCATCGTCCGCCTGAACAAAGGCCGCCTCGGCGCCCTCAACACGCGCCTCGTCGGCATGGTCCTGGTCATGCGCCTCGTCATGGCCGCCATGAGCCGCTCCGACCTCGCCCCCAGCGCCCGCCTCCCCTTTCATCTCATCATCGACGAGTTCCAAAACCTCGTGACCCCCAGCCTCTCCGAGCTGCTCGCCGAAGCCCGCAAGTACGCCCTCCGCCTGACGCTCGCTCACCAGCATGCCGCCCAGCTCGACCCGGAAATGCGAGCCTCCATCCTCGGCAACGTCGGCACGACCATCGCCTTCCGCGTCAGCCCCTCCGACGCCGCCCTGCTGGCCGAGTCCATGACCGACCCCGCCCTGGCCATGGGCCTCGTGGGCCTCCCGAACTACCGCGCCGTCCTGCGCCTCCACGCCGACGGCCGCAGCCTCCCGCCCTTCACCGTCGACACCCTCCCGCCACCACCCGAGCCTTCCAGCGACGTCCTCGCCACCATCATCGCGAAAACCCACCAGCGCTACGCCCGCCCCCGCGCGGACGTGCTGCGCGAGGTCTACGCCCGGGTCGGCCAACAGCAATAGGCACTATGCAGTACTGCGTCAGCACCGCGACGACGGCAGCTCGGTCTTGCGAGCTGCCGCGCGAGCGCGTACCGTCCGCATGTGCAGAAACTTCCGACCGTCATAGGCTTTACGATTCTCGCAACAAGCGCGGCTGGGGCGAGCACGTGCGGCAGCGATGCCACTCGAGAGCGGCCGACATCGCCCGTCGCGGAGACTGCCCCGCTGAACGCTTGTGGGTCCCAACGGGAGGGCGGTGTGAGTGAGATGGTGATGATCCAAGAGACCACTCAGGTGGAGATCGCCGGCCATGAGATCGGCGCCGGCAATATCTGGGAGCGCGACCTCCCTGACGCTCAGGGCCGCGTGGTCTCGCAGATGAGTGCGCGATTGGCCATCCACGACCTAGCCAGTGGGGCACAGCGCGTCGAGGCCGTCGCGGTCGGCAGTGAACTCGCGCTCGGTGGCCAGACTTGGTGCGTCGCGCTCGTCGAGCCGGCGACGTCGGGGCGGGGCCGGGTGGGGCTTCGTCGAATGTCCCCGTGAGCGGGTACGCGCCCGCCAAACGCACTGGTCAGCCCACAAAGCCGGGCCCGGACGGGGTCGGGCCCGCAGCGGAAGGGGCGCGACCTCGCACCGATGCGTTGCGGGGCATGTCATACGAGGCGGGGGTTGCGGCCTTGGCCCCGGCAGGAGACTCGCAGACAGCGGGCGAGGCGCGGCCCGAGACGGAGGCAGTCGACGGGACTCTGTGGGCGACCAACGAGAAGGGTGAGGCTCTGCCGCCCAGCCTTGTTGACGTGAAGCAGGGCAGCGTCGGCGACTGCTTCCTCTTCGCCGCGATGGCTGCGATTGTGAACACGGATCCTTCCCGAATCTCGGGCCTGATCGACGACAACGGCGACGGTACCTACACGGTGCGCTTCGAGGGCCTCGGGCTGCTCTTCGCGTCGAAGCAGACGGTCACTGCGGATTTCCAGGTCGGCAAACGCGGCCGAGTGGGCGCGCGCAAGGCGACTTGGCCGCTCGTCATCGAGAAGGCCTACGCTGCCCAAATCGGCGGGATGGACAAGCTCGACAAAGGCGGCAATCCGGGCACCGCGGTCGACACGTTGATCGACGAAAACCCGCATCGCTTCACGCCGGCCGACGTGACGGCGGCCGCGATGATGAAGTCCCTCGCCAAGGCCAAGACCAAGAAATGGCCCACAACGCTCTTGGCACCTGCCGCGGACAAGGCGACGAGCGAAGCGAAGAAGCTCGCCGATAAAGTCGGCGTGGTCTTCCACCACGCATACGCCGTCATCGACGTCGACGAGAAGGGCCAGCGAATCAAGCTCTTCAACCCGTGGGGCCAGGACCACCCCAACGGCGACGGGTGGCTGGACATCGCTGACGCCCAGGCCCTCTTCGTCGAGGCCGACGTTAGCCACTGAGCCGCGCGAGCGCCCGCCCCCGGCACGCATCGGTTGACCGCGCGTGTCGGCGGCCCGCGGTCATGGTGAAGCACGAGCACGAGGGGTCGCCCACACTCGCATCTCATTTTCAGCCTGCCGTCGACTTGATCGGACGGCCTCTGTTTTGCGGAGCGGCGACGTCAATCCGTGCGTGCAGTTGCCGCCGGGTAGTCATGACCCGTATCTCGTGCGCGCGACTCGATCTCGGGCTTCGCTGTCGCGATCTCGGGCTTCGCTGTCGCGATTCGCCTTTGGCGGATTCTGTTAGACTGCGGTTGAGCTACCCCGCAAATCGTCCAGACACCTCGCCCAAGGTGAAATACCCATGCTTCGTCGCCTCATACTCGCCGGTCTCGCGGTGGCCGCCCTCGCCGGCCTCGGCGCCTGCCAAGCTGCCGCAGCCCTGACCTGCGCCTCGATCGAAGACCTCGCTCGCAAGCCGGCCGAGTTTCGCGGCAAGGAGTTGTGTGTCGCGGGCGTGGTCGCCGAACGCGTGGACGTGCCGCTGGTCGAGTACGACTACTTCAAGGTCGTCAAAAACCGAGGCGGCATCTGGGTACAAGGCGCGAGTCCGCCTCCGGTCGGCGCGCAGGTGGTCTCGTGGGGCAAGTTCGTCCCCGGCGACGACTGCAACGCACCACTGGTCGAGTGGGTGGTCTGCGAGACGAAGCGCGAGACCGAGTAGTCGGCGGGGCCAACCGGCGGCTACCCGTGCCGACGTGTGCCTCGAGCCACCCCTCAGTGTATGTCCTCGTGCGTGAGCACGTTGCAGTTTCAGTGGGTGATCCGTAGTCGTCGTCGGCGCGGCCGGCGCCGGAAAGACTGCCTGGGCCTGCCACGCCGTCCGTCGCCTTCTCGCGGAGGGCGTCCCCGCCGAGGCCGGCGACGAGGCCGACCGCGAAGGCCGCAACCTCGTCATCTACCTGCGCGGCGACCCATTGCCCCCGCGCGCGGACCGCCACGATCGCCCCCTGCCGACGCTGCTGGAAGCGATGGGCCTGCGAAACGAAGACTACGCATCCTTCGGTGACCTGCTGGGCCACCTCGGTCGCCGCTGGCCCGAGGATCGAGATCGCCGCGACCGCCGCTTGGTCGTCGTCCTGGACGCCCTCAACGAGGCCCGCGCCCCCGCCGAGCTCCTCGAGGAGGTGAAGCTCCTCGTCGAAGCCGCCGCCCGCCACCCCTGGTGCCGCGTCATCATCACCATCCGAGCAGAGATCCTCGACCTGCTGCGCGGCCGGCAGGAAAGCCAGGAGCGCGACCCGCTCTTCGGCCTCGAGCGCTGCCTCTACACGCCCCCGGAGGACGACCAGCGAACCTCCTTCGGCACCGCGAAGCAGCCCGTCGTCCCCCTCCGCCTCCTCGACGCCTCCGAGACCGCCGACGCCTACGCCCGCTACCGCGCCGAAGGCCTCCTCGACCGCCCCGGCTGCTCGACCCCCTTCGCCGAGCTGCCCCCTGACACCCGCGACCTCCTCCGCTCCCCGCTCCTCCTCTTCGTCCACCACCGCACCTGGTCCGGCCGCCGCGCCGGCCCCGTCGCCGGCCGCCCGGACCTGTTCCGCGCTTACACTGACCTCCTCTTCCACGACTTCCCGGCCCTTGAACCCGCCTGCCTCCGCGTCGTCGCCCACGTCCTCACCACCGGCCGCGCCGAGCTCTCCGATGAGGACGTCGTCGACCTGACCGCCCGCTGGCGCAAGGAGGACCCCCGCGCCCTCGGCCCGGCGCTCTCCCCCGTCGAGGACCTGCTCCACGCCGGCCTGCTGCGCCGCCGCGCCCGCCACGAGGGCTCGGGCTACGTCTTCGTCTTCGAGTCCGTGCTCGAGTACCTCGTCTACCGCCTCTGGGCCGCCGACGACCCGGCCCTGACCCTCGACACCCTGCGCGCCCGCGCCGCCGAAGGCCGCGCCCGCCACGTTCCCCCCGCCTGGTGGAACGCCTTCCACTACGTCTTCGACCGCCTCCTCGCCGAAGACCGCGCCGCCCCTCCTCCTCCACCAGGTGGCGGAGGAGGGGCGGCGCGAGCTCGCAAACGACCTCGCCTCTGTCGACAACAACCTCGGCCTGGCCCTCGCAAGCTCCGGGGACCTCGCCGGCGCGGTGGCGGCCTACCAGCGCGCGCGGGAGGTCAGAGCCCGGCTCGTGGAGGAGGAGGGCCGGCACCATGTCCTGCCGGACCTGTGCATGACGCTCTACAACCTGCTCCAGGCTCTGGCGAAGGGGGAAGATGGCCGGGCCGGGGAGTGGCTGGGCGAGGCGTGCGCCCATGTCGCGATGCTGGCGCTGCGCTACCGAGAGGCCGGCTTCGAGCGGTTGCCGGCGCCGTGGCTGGCCGAGCTGCGCGATGCGGTGGGGTTGGCCGCGGCGCAGGAGGGGCTGGAGGAGATGGTGGCGCGCCCCCTCCAGGTGTTCGCGATGGAGCTGGGAGCGGACCCGATGTCGCAGGTCCTGGATCGGATGGCGGCCGGGTTCCAGCACGCCGGCGAGGCGGAGCGCGCGGCACGGGCGGCGGCCGCGCTGGCCACCAGCCTCGACGAGCGGGTCGGGCTCGGCGAGCTGCCCGGCCCGCTGGCCGCGCGGCTGGGGCGCGTGCTCGGGCTGGCCCGGGAGGCGATTCGCGACGGGTCGGTGCCACAGCCGGCGGCGTCGGAGCTCAAGCCGGTGGTCGAGGCGCTGCTGGCGAAGCTCGGCGACGCCGGGGCCCCCTGATGGACCGACTCATGGCGCTTGACGGAGCCTCTCGCCCGGACGCGTGGGTCGCTCGGGCGTCTGCGTGGAGCCGCTGGTGGGTCAGAGCTTCACCGCGCCCAGGCCGGGGGCTCGAAAGGAGGCGACCTTCGCTCCGGCGACGTAGATGTCGGCGCGGCCTGTGGCGTCGTGGCGGACGGTGGCGAGCCCTCGCTGGTCGGTGCGGGGTGGAGGGACCGCCGGGGAAGTCGCGCCAGACTGTGACCTTGGGGGCGGGGCTGCCGTCGGGTTGGTGGACGATGGTGGTCGGAGGCGGGCAAGGGGGGCTCCTCCCGGGAGAGTGGCGTGCGCGGCCGTGTGCGGCCATGCGTAGCCTTGGGAATGGCCGCGGGCGGGCATCGCAACCGGGGGGCAGCTTGGGGGCGGCCGCCGCGATCCGCGCCTCCGCCACATCCGAGCCGCGGCTGAGGAGCCGCTTCGACAGGAGCGCGCGCGGGCGCCCGTCCGCGACGTCTCCCAGAGCGCAGCTCAGCGCTATTGCGTCGAAGCTTTATGGCCGCTAGTCACGCTGCGTCCCCCCCTCAGGGTGCCCGGGCTCCGGGGGCGCTCCGTCCGAGACCCGCTGCTGCCCGCTGCCTGGGGCGGCGGTCGCGCGGTAGCGCCGGCTGCGCGTGTGCGTCGCCAGTGGCCTCGGCGGGCCCACCGCACGGCTTCAGAAGCGCAGTCGGTAGGTGCTCCCATCACGCTCGCCCGGGACCTTGGCGCTCCCCTGGGGCGACGGCTCCAGCCGAACCTGGTCAACCCCCTTCAGCTCGCCGCGCATGTCCGCGAGTCCCACCTGCTGGGCGATGCGCTGCTCGACCTCGTTGATGAGCTGTCGGACGCCGAAGCGGGGCTCCCACTCCTCCGCGAGGCGCTCGGGCAGCTCGTCCGGCCACGCCAGCGCCAGGCCGCGGTCGGCGAAGCGGGCTGCGAGGCGCTCGAGCTGGAGCCCCACCACGCGCGCGGCCGTCCCGCGGTCCAGCCCCTGAAAGAGGAAGCTGTCGCGGATGCGCGCGATGAACTCCTGGCCGTAGCCGAGCCCCAGCATCTCGCGCCGAATCGCCTCCAGCTCCACGCGCGGCTGGTCGGGCTGTGGGGCGGCCTCGCCAAAGCCGAGCCGCTTCTGGCGCTCGTAGCTGACGCCCAGGTTCGTCGTGAACACGAGCACCGCGCGCCGGAAGTCCAAGACGACGCCGTCGTGGTCGCGGACCAGGCCCGTGTCGAGGACCTGCAGCAGCAGCTTGCCCACCGCCGGGTCGGCCTTCTCGAACTCGTCGAAGAGCACGACGGAGTCGGGGCGGCGGGCCACGGCCGACAGCACGCCGCCCTCGCCGTGCCCGACAAAACCCAGGGGGACGCCCAGCAGCGGCCACAGGACCGACGCCGCGTCGTGACCCGAGCGCTGCAAGGTGTTGCAGTCGACGCGGATCAGGCTCGGGGTCGCGCCGCCCATGAGCTGAGCGAGCTGGACGGCTGTCTCGGTCTTGCCGACGCCCGTAGGCCCGCCGAAGAGGAAGATGGCGCGCGGCCGCTCCGGGTCCGTCCAGGTCCCAAGGCTCGCCACGAAGGTGCGGGCGATCTGGCCCAGCACCGCATCCTGCCCCAGGATGCGGGAGCCGAGGTGCTCGACCACGTGCTCCTCGGAGAGCTCGAAGGCGCGGCCGGTGTGGCTGCGGGCGCGGTGCTGGAGCGCGGCGTCCACGTCGTCGAGGTCGACCCGCTCCTGGCCGACAGTGCTCATCAGGTTGGCCACGCAGACGTCGTCGAGGAGCTGAATCGCCCGGCGCGGGAGGGCGGCCCCGGGGTAGGCGCGGTCTGCGCGGCGCACGATGGTGCCGAGGACCTCGGGGGCGACCTCGAGCTCGCCGTAGTGCTCGCGGAAGCGCGCCAACTGAGCGGCCAGGAGCTGCACGGTGACCGTCTCCGCGGGCTCGTCCATGTGCACGAGGTCGAAGACGCCCTGCCAGGAGGGCCGGCGCTGCAGCGCGTGGAAGCCCTCCGTCGAGGCGCACGCCAGGACCGGAGTGGGCCCCTGGATGAGCCTGAGCACCGCATCCTCCAGCGCGCGCTGCGCCGAGTCCCGCAGCGGATCGCCGGCGAGCACCGCGTCGAGGGGGTCGATCAACAGCACGATGCCGCGATGCTGCTCCAGCAGCTCCATGAGCGCGCCGACGCGCCGATGGAGCTCGGTAGGCGAGGTCGCCCTGGTCAGACCACCCGGCGCAAACTCGAAGACCTCACCCTGGCGAAGTGGACCCGGCAAGGACTCATCGGATGCCGCCACCCGGCGCGCGAGCTCCCGCGCGACGGTCGTCTTGCCCACCCCGGCCGAACCGACGAGGAGGACGTCATTGCGCAGCATCCGCACCAGCGGGCGCACGAGCGAGGGCAGGAGCCGCTCGCGCTCATAGAGCTCGACCGCCTCCTGGCCCTCCTCGGGGAGCAGTCGCCCGAACTCCGCGAGCTTCCGCCCGAGCTCGGCCCGCGCCTGGCTCTCACCCCGCTCCACCTCTGGCCGCCCGCTGCGCACCCGCTCACGCACCCCGCCGAGCGCCTCCTCGGAGAGCCCCCGCTCGAGCAGCGCTTCGGCGACCTCGCTGCTCAGCACGAGCACCCGGAAGAGGGCATCGGCGCGCACCTCGCCAGACTCCCCGGCCGCCTGAGCCAGCAGCGGCCTCAGCCGCGCAGCCACGGGCCGCTTGCCCACCGGGCCCTCCTGGGCCTCGAGCGGCGCCACATGCGCGACCACCTCCGGGAACTTCGCCCGGATCTCCTCACTCGCGCTCACCAGCGCGTCGAGGACGGGCACCACGTCGATCTCTCCGCCCTCGGGGAGCACCGCCTTGACGAGTTCAATGGCGCGCTGGCAGGTCGCGTCGAGCTTCATCTGTCGGGCCTCCAGAGCATGTGCGGGCTGAGAGCGAGCATCACGGCAAGAGGCGCCGGCGCGGGTAGCCCAACCCCCGAGCGCCGGATGGACCCGGAGTCACGAGCCATCGACCTGCGGGTGCGCCAAGCCGCTCGGCGCGCCACCGGACGCGCGCCGCCTCCACGCGCGCATCCCCACAGCCTCCGACTCACAGCTCGGTCGGGCCGCCATCCCCCGCGGGCAGTTGGAGTCCCGCCGCCCGCAAGGCGTGCAGCGCGCTCTCCGGGTCCCCCTCCGCTGCGATCCGCAGCAGCTCCAGCATGGCCTGCATGCGCGCGGTGCTCGGGCGCTCAGGGAACTCGACCTTCCCACTCTCGATCGCGCCCTGGATCGTAGGGTGGTAATCGTCGAGCAGCTTCACCAGGCCCACGATCACGCGCTGCAACTGCTGCTGCGTGACCGTGCCGTCCTCGATGGGGAACTCGATCATCGCCCGGACTTCGCCGTCGCTGGTGTCATACTCGAACTGCACCATCTTCGTGCGCCAGCTCATGTGCATGAGGGTCAGGAAGACGGCCTCCCGGTGCGGCCCCGCGGGGACCTTGTAGGCCATGGGCGTGAACACCTTGAGGAACCTCCCCTCCTGCTCCACCTGGATGACGATGCGCACGCCCGCGTGGCCCTCCGGATCCCGGTAGGTCTCCGTGGCGAATCCGGTGATGATCGTGTGCTCGCGGTCCGCGGGGCGAGCGCTCTTGATGTCCAGCGCGTCCAGATGCGCGGAGAGCTCGTCGAGAGTGATGGGCATGGGTCCCTCCCAGTTCAGGTGTGTGTGGTCGGACTAGCGAATCATGGGACGCGCCGAGGGTCAACGGCCCCCCGGAGCCTGAGTTTACCGCCGCGCCCCTGCTCAGGCGCCGGGGTGGCGGGGCGGTAGTCGGGTGACGGGGCCGCGCCGGCGAAGGGCGAGGAGCAGCATCGCGAGGACAAGCCAGGGTGCGTGGCCGCCGGCGGGGGCGCCGGTGCAGCCGCTGGAGGCCGAGGCGGTGGTCGGGGTGGGGCCGGCGTCGGCGGAGGCGCTGGCGTCGTCGCTGGGCGAGGCGTCGGGGGCCTCGCCGGTGTCGGGGGTCGGCGCCGTGGGGCGGGTGACTTCCAGGGTGTAGAGGCCCGGGTCGCCGGTGAGCTCGACGTAGATGGGCTCGGCGGTTCCCGCGATGCGGCGGGTGTGGGGGTCCAGCGCGTACCAGGTGCCATCGAAGGGCAGCAGGCGGCCGTCCCGCAGGACCCGGAGGTGCAGGCTGAGGGCGGTGGTGGCGTCGATGGGCTCGGCGCGGACGTCAAGCTGGTCGGCGACGGCTCCCAGGAGGAAGAGGTCGTGGTCGGCCGGGTGGTCGATGGCGTGGGTCTCGAAGGTGCCCGGGGCCGCCAGGGGGGCGTTGGGGTGGTGGTCGGGCTCGTGGTCGTGGACCGCGTCATGGAAGAGGCGCCAGCGCAGGGGGACGCCGGTGCTGGCGCGGAGGGTCACGGCGTAGCGGCCGTCGTGGGGCAAGGTGACGCGGAGGACGTGGCCGCCGGCGTCCTGCTGAGACGCGATGACGGGGGCGCCCAGGCCTGCGCCGTCGACCACCGATGCCAGGGCCCAGTCGGGCTCGCCGTCGTCGTTGACCGCGCGGAGGTCGAGGGCCACCTCCTCGCCGGCGCGGCCTACGAACCAGCGGCTGGCGCTGTCGCCGGCCCCGAGGCAGCCGGAGAGGTCGCCCGTCTGGCCGATGAAGGCCTCGCCGGTCGGGTCGGGCGCGCCGGTGCAGTCGGGGAAGCCGCCGCCGACCTCGAGCCAGGGCTTCAGCGTGCTGTCCAGCGTGAACCAGGTGGCGTGCTTGGTGGCGCCGCCGCTGAGGCTGCTGGGGCTGCGGCCGTTGGACAGGCGCGACTCGGCGGAGCTGCCTGCGTCGACGCCGCAGTAGAGCACCAGGTGGAGATGGGCGCAGTAGTTGCCGCCCGTGTTGCCGACCGCGCCGATGATGTCGCCCATGACGACCGCGTCGCCGTTTTGCCACAGATGGTTGGGCTGCATGTGGGCGTAGCGGACGACGTAGGTCGGGTCGCTGGCGAGGCGCACGATGACCTGGAAGCCGTAGCCGTTGTTCGCGTCGCCGACGAAGAGCACGGTGCCCGAGGCCACGGCGTGTACCCACATGGGGCCCTGGCTGATCTCGGTGTCGCAGCCGCCCAGGGTCGTGTTCCAGTCGTCGGCCCAGAGGTCGTCGCCCTTGTGGGCGGTCGAGCCGGGGACGACCTTCCAGGTGTCGGCGTCGAAGGGCCAGCCGAGCACGGAGTAGGGGCCGGCGTGGGTGCAGTGGAGCTCGATGGGGTCGTCGCCGGGCGGGCCGGTCACGGGCGGATCGACGGACCCCGGGTCGCCGCACGGACCGCTGTCTCCGAAATACTGGGTCCAGAGGGTCCAGAACAGCTCCCCGGCGGAGAGGTGCGGGGTGTATTTGTAGAGAACGGCGGTGGCGCGATTGCGCGGCGTGATGGCCTGACCGTCGACGGTGATGGGCGGTTGTGGGCCCGCCTTCAGCGCCTCGAAGTCTCGGTCGAGCTGCCACGCGGTGGCGAGCACCTGGCCGAAGAAGCCCTTGTACTTCGGGGTCGGGCCCGTGCCCTCGAACACGGCGTAGCCCATGGCCCAGTCCAGACCCTGCTGGGTGGCCTTGGCGGCGCTGTCGATGAGGCCCTGCTCCTTCTGAAGCGTCGCCAGCAGGACGCGGGGGTTGATGCGCACGTCCTGGCCGCCGCCAGCGAAGACGCCGGACCAGTAGATGACGTCGGCGGGCGAGGAGTCGCGGCCGAGCTCGCCGTTGCCCAGCACGGTCGAGTAGTCGACTGTGCCCGGGTAGCTGAACGCGAACTGCTGACCCAGGTCAGCTTCGCGCAGGCGGCCTGCGTGAGCGTCGAGGAAGCCCTGGACCGCGGCGGGCGACATGGTGGCGACCTCGCGAAAGAGCGCGTCGGAGATGAGGCATTCGGGGTCGAATCCGGCCGTGGGCTGGGGTGCATTCGCGCACGCGCCGTCGACGCAGCCGTAGAGGCAGCTCGAAGCCGGCGAGCTCAGCTCGCCCTCGCAGTCGACAAACCAGACGGCGGCGCCCTCGCAGACGGTGTCCACCGCCGGGTCGCAGACGCAGGCGCCGGCCTCGCAACTGCCGGCCCCGCAGTCTTGCTTCTTGCCGGAGGGCTTACCCTCGCAGTCGAGGTCCCAGAGATCGCCCTGATGGCAACCGACCGAGGCCTGGGCGGCGCAGCCCGGACACGCGCCACCTGAACACGGCCCGAATTCACACGCCTGCGCGAGGCTGCTCGGGACGCTGTCGCAGTCCGTCCACCACACATCCCCGAGGTGGCAAGCCTTGGCCACCTTCGCCTCGCATGAACACTGCCCGCCGGAGCAACTGCCGGCCCCGCAGTCCTGCTTCTTCGACGTGACCGAGCCGTCGCAGTCCGTGAAATACACATCGCCGCCGCTACAGACCGCCCCCGCGGTCTGCGAGCACTGGCACTGCCCGCCGGAGCAACTGCCGGCCCCGCAGTCCTGCTTCTTCGACGTGACCGAGCCGTCGCAGTCCGTGAAATACACATCGCCGCCGCTACAGACCGCCCCCGCGGTCTGCGAGCACTGGCACTGCCCGCCGGAGCAACTGCCGGCCCCGCAGTCCTCGGCCTTGCCCCGCTTGTCGCCACACGCGTCGTACCAGTAGAGGTCCCCGCCGCTGCACGCCCGCTCGAAGTCGCTCCCGCAGACAGCGAACTCGCGATACCCACCTGCGACCGCCACACCGTCAAAGTAGACCTGCACCCGATAGCGCCCCCCGGGGTGCGAGGCGAACTTGTCGTCCCAGACATTCCAGAAGTTCGAACCTGCGGTGACGTTCATGACGGTCTTGTTGACGTCGAACTGGGCCTGCCAGCCGCTTTTCCCCGTGGCCATGTACCCGTAGTCGAAGGTCCACGTCCGCGTTCCCGCCGGCGGCTGGTTCACGCTCTGCCAGGTCCCAATGGACGCGCCCGGCTGGAACTCGCTCGCGCAACCGATGGGCAGATGATTCCCCGAGGTCTGCACCCCCGCGCTGACGCACGTGCAGTCCCCGCCCCCTTGGGGGTTGGTGACGGGGCAAACGTCGGTGTTCCAAGCGGCCGCCGAACCGGCGAGGGCGACGAGGACGCCGAGCGCGCCGAGGCTGCGACAAGCGACAAGGCCAGCCGCGCGAGGGATGATCCGGCCAGCAAAGACGGCGGGGTGAGCTGAGTGCATGGAGTTCTCCAACGGGCACGCGCCCCGGCTTGATGACCGGGGGACAGACGAGCAGAGCCCCCAATGGGCGTATCGCAACAGCGCGCTACCGTCGCCGGTCGGGCCCCACCTTCTCAGTCGCGCCCCACCCTCACTAGCGCGCGAGGCAGTACTCATAGTGCCGCTGGGCGTTGGTATTGGTCGGGCGGATCAGCAGGGCCTGGCGGAAGCACTCGGCGGCCTCGGCGAAACGGTCGAGGAAGCGCAGGCACAGCCCGCGGTTGAACCAGGCGTTGTAGTTGTCTGGTCGAGCGGCCACGAAGCGCTCGAAGGCTGCCGCGCTGGCTTCCCATTGGGCCAGGTCGAAGAGCACGTCGGCGCGGCGGTAGAGGGACTCCTCGCGCTCGGGGTTTGTGCTCAAGACCGCGTCAAAGCACGCGAGCGCCTCGTCGAGCCGGCCGGCCGCCTGCAAGGCCTGGCCCATATACTCGCGCGCGAACAGGTCCGCCGGCTGGAGCTTGAGGCCGCGCCGGTAGCATGAGACCGCGTCGTCGTAGCGTTGTAGACGCTCGAGACAGAAGGCCTTCTGGTTCCAGATGTAGGGAGAGTCCGACTTGAGGCTGAGCGCCCGGTCGATGCAGGGCAGCGCCTCCTCGTAGCGCTGCAACCGATAGAGCACGTAGCCCTTGTAGTACCAAGTGTAAGCGTCGGTCGGTTGCAGGCCGAGCGCGCGGTCGTACGCCTCGAGGGCGGCCTCATGGTCGCCTTGGTCCCACAGGAGCGAACCGCGCAGACGGTGGAGGCGCCAGTTGCTCGGTTCGCTCGCGATGGCGAGGCTCGCGCTTTCGAGCGCCTCAGCGCCCCGGCCATCGTCTTTGAGGCAGCTTGCACGCAGATACAGGCCTTGCGCGTGGCCCGGTTCGAGGGCCAGCAGCTCGGCGAGGTGCCCCATGGCCTCTTCGCGGCTCCCGGTGAACCAGGACGCCTCGGCCAGCTCGATGAGGGTCGCCGGGCTGGCCTCCCGCAGACCGCGCCGTTCGAGGGCCTTTATAACGGAACGCGCGCGCGCGAGCGGCCAGGGGCGGGTCTCGCGCCGGGTGTACGCTTGCACCGCGGGCAAAAAGCGCTGGCTCCCGGCGGCGGCGGCAGCGTCCAGCGCGGCGAGGCAGGTCTGCGCGGGGCTCGTGTGGTCCAGACGCGCGAAGCTGCGCGTCAGCACGCTGAACGCCCGCAAGTCGCCCAGGCGGTACAGGAGCGCGGCGAGGCCGAAGCGCTCGCTGTCACGGGCGAGCTGCATCATCTCGTATACCGACGCGAGGTCCTCGACCCCCGCCAGCTCGCTCACCGTCGCGACCGCCCGCTGTCGGGCGATGTGCGTCCCGTGCACGACGATGGTGCGCAGTGTCCTCAGCGCGAGCGTGCGATGCCCGAGGCGAAAGAGGGCGCCCAGCAGCTCGATCCGATTCTCCACGCTGTGGGTCCGGGCTAGCGACCGCTCCAGCTCCGGCGCCGCCGCCCCGACGCCCATGCGCCCGAGGAGGCGAGCCGCCAGCCCGCACGTCCTCTCGTCGCCCAGCAGCGGGACCAGCGAGCGCTCAAGCAGGTCCGCCGACAGCGCCAGCTCGCCCGCCATGCCGTCCAGGGCCGCCAGAAGCTCGGCGGCGCGGTCGATCGGGACGTCGTCCATCGACGCCAGCACCGCCCGCGGGTCGGGGCCGCGCTCGACCAACCGCAGCACGGTCCCGCCGGCCGGCACCGTGACAATCACGTGGCCGTCGCCAGCCACCGCCGCGAGGCGCGTTAGCTGGTCTAGCAACAGCAGCGGCCCGGCACCCGCGAACGCCGGAGCATCCCGCAGCTCGGGAGGGACGCTGTCCATGTGGGCGACCACGCGGCTGACGACGCGCCGGAGGTCGCCAATGCCCGCGCGCAGGCGACCGTCTTCGCGCTCGCAGTCCAGGCCCGCGCCCGCCAAGAAGCTGCGCGAGTGCGGGTCCGCCAGGAGGCGCGCCAGCGACCGAAGGGCCTCCGGCGCGACGTCCAGCATCGCCCCGTCTCCGCCCCAGACCGTTGTTGCTGCTTCGTCCCAGCGCATACGCCGATTCTACGCCTCGCGAGTCGGCGCAATCAACGCTCGCGCGCGCAGCGTTGTTCCCCCCTGGGCGGCGCCTGCGGTCGCGGGTCCGCCGGCCCCAGCACAGGCCACGGGCGAGCCTCGGCTTGGGCGAGCCTCCGCTGAATTGCGCGGGCGTTGCTGGTCGGT
This sequence comes from uncultured Myxococcales bacterium, assembly GCA_964577445.1. Lineage (GTDB taxonomy): Bacteria > Myxococcota_A > UBA9042 > PHBI01 > JACKFB01 > JACKFB01. The sequence continues at coordinate 4,880 of CAZNZH010000004.1, read as the reverse complement.
TGTGAGGCCCTGGGTTAGCCTGCGCCACGATGAACGAGAGGATGGTCGGCCCCTTCCGCCTCATGGAGCTTCGCCGTAGCGGGCTCGCTGGGGACGTGCACGTCGCGTGGGACACGCGCCTCAATCAGCGCGTCCTGGTCACGCTGGTGCCGAAGCTCGCTCCCGACGGTCCGGGCGTGGCCGGCCGTGGCTTCCCGGACTTCATCGAAGCGATGCGGCGCCTCTCGGGCATACGAAGCCCGCTCTTGCTGCTCCCGACCGAGTTCGCCCCGCCCACCGGGCACGAGGCGTGGTACGCGACGGAGTTTGCCGAGGCCACCAACCTCCGCGCCCTCTCCGCCAGCGTGCGCAAGCTCCCGTGGCGTCAGGCCGCCATGATCGTCCACGAGGTCGCGGCCGCGCTGGCCCACGCACACGCTCGTCACATCGCCCACGGGCAGCTCAGCCCGGAGCGCATCTACCTCGAGAGGACAGGGCGCGTTGTGATTGGGGGTTTTGACGTGCTCGCGCGCGTCGCGTTTACCGACGGAGGAGGCGGTGACGTCGACCTCGTCGAGATCTTCGAGCAGCCGCAGTACGTCGCACCCGAGGGTCTGCTTCGGCGGCCACCGTCGGTCCAGGGCGATGTGTTCTCCCTCGGTGCGGTGACCTTTGAGCTCCTCGCCGGCGCCCCGCCGTTCGCCAGCGGCGCCGAGGTGCTGTCCCACGTCCAGGCTCGGCGCTCAGCACCCGATCCGCCCGGCGTCGACGATCTCCCCGACGCGTTCCGCGAGCTGATCCGCGAGATGCTCGCCACCCGCGCTGACCAGCGACCGGTAGACGCTGGCGTCGTCCGCGATCGGACGGGCGTGCTCCTGAAGGAGTTCCTGATTCACGACGTGCGGGCGTCGCTGGGCGCCGCGTTTCAGCGGGTCCCGCAGGTGTTTGGCGCGGAGCCGCTGCCCGATCCTGGCGGCGCCGCTGCCGACCCGGTGAAACCGAAGAAGAGGAGCGCCAAGGCGAAGGCGAAGCGGAGCGTCGCGGCGGAGGTCGCGCAGGCGCCTGGCGACGAGAAGCGGACCGCCAAGCAGGCTGTGGTGCAGGCGAAGAGCGGCATCCCGGCGGAGTTGGCGGTTCAGTTGATGACTGAGCCGATGAGTCGCACCGAGACGACCGAGCGTTCGGCGAGCTCGCTGGCCATGTGGCTCCTCGGCGCCATGCTCCTCGGCGGAGCGGCGCTGGCGTATGGCCTGTTCGGAGACGACTGGTCTGCTGGCACCGCAGATGAGCCCGGCGCTGTCGTCGCCGCGCAGGCGCCGGCGTCGGCCGCGGCGGTCGCAGGGGCGGCGCTGGATCCGAGCGTGCCGCTCGCGGAGGCGCCGTCCGCGGATCCCGTCGAGCGGAGCAAGGACAAGGCGACCGCGTTGCTCTCGGGAGGCAAGGCGGGCCTGGCTGAGACGCAGCTCCGGCTTGGGCTTGAGGAGGGCGGCAAGGGCGACCCGGCGCTGCTCCGGCTTCTGGCGGAGTCGCTCGAGCAGCAGGGCAAGCTCGATCAGGCGGTCGAGGCGTGGCTGGCGGCTGACGAGTCCGAGGGTCCGTCGGCGACCGCGGGCCGGCTCGCGGCCGGCTTCGCCCTGGCGCGCGCCGATCGCTGCGACGCCGCGCTGCCGCTCTTCGCCGAGATCCGGGCGCGCGGAGTGGATTCCGCGGAGATCTTCAAGCTCGTGGGCAACTGTGAGTTGATGCTCGGCCAAGACGCGGCGGCGGTCGCTTCGCTGCGCGCTGCCGTGGAGCGCGACGGCGACGACGTGGACAGCCTCCTGCCGCTGGCGCTCGCGCTGAGCAATCTGGGCAAGGGCGGTGAGGCGACGCAGCTCCTCGCCAAGGTGCTCGCGCTCGACCCGGACAACGCGCAGGCGAAGCGACTGACGGCGCGAGTCGAGGCTGTCTCCGGCGACCCGCTGAAGGCGCTGGCCGCGCTCGGCGCTGACGAGGCAGCGGGGCCGCCTCCGGCCGCGGGCGCCGGGGACCTTGAGCTGGCAGCTTTCGCGGCGTACCGCGCGGGGTACTACAAGGAGGCGGCCGACACCTACGCTCGTGCCATCGAGGCGGCCGGAGACGCCGCGACGCCGGGGATGCTGAAAAACTACGCCATGGCCGAGGAGAAGGCGGGGCGCACGGCGGACGCGGCGAAGGCGTACGCGCGAGCGATGCGCGCCGCGCCAGACGACTCGGAGCTGCCGTATCTGCTCGGCCGGCTCGAGGCGGCTCGCGGCCGGCGGGACGCGGCGATCGCGCTGTATGACGAGTCGCTGCGCAAGAACCCGGGGCAGGGCAGCGTGCGCTTCGAGCTCGGGGTCTTGCAGTTGGAGGACGGGCGCAACCAGTCGGCCGCGAAGACCTTCGGGATCCTCGCCCGCGAGCAGCCGCGCAACCTCGACGTGCTGCAGAATCTCGGCAAGGCCCAGGTGGAAGCGGGGCAGCAAGCGGAGGCGGTCGAGACGTTTCAGCGGATGGCCGAGCTGCGGCCCGATGATCCCGGGCCGGTCTTGACCGCCGCGGCGCTCATGCAGCGCCTGGGGCGCGAGGCGGACGCCACCGCGGCCCTGGCGGAAGCGTGTCGGCGCGGCGCAACGGAGGCCTGTCAGTGAGCAAGCGTGTTGGCTACGAAAAGCACATCTTCGTGTGCGTGAACGAGCGTCGACCCGGGCACTCGCGCGGCTGCTGCGCGGAGAAGGGGGGCGCGGCCGTTCGCGCGCGGTTCAAAACGCTCGTGGCCCAACACGGGCTGACCGGCCGGGTTCGCGCGAACGAGTCCGGCTGCCTGGACATGTGCGAGCAGGGTGTGTCAGTGGTGGTCTACCCGGAGGCGGTCTGGTACGGCGCCGTGACGCTCCCGGATGTCGACAGGATCTTCGACGAACACATCTTGGGCGGGCGCGTGGTCGAGGACAAGCGGATGCATCCGCAAGGGAAGGACGACTGATGGGCGGCAAGCAAGGCAAAAAGAAGCCCACCACCAAGAGCGGCGGCTCGCTGATGAACATGCGGAGCGGGGTGCGCAAGGCGATGGGGCAACACCCCTCCGGCGGTCGCAAGAAGGACGTCGGCTTTCTGACGGTGCTGGCCTGGATGGGCGGAATCGCGCTGCTCATCTTCTTCGTGTGGAGCTTCACTCGCTGACGAGCTGTCGCGCGAGCGTCGAGGGATCGTCTGTCGGCGCGGCGCACGCGTGGTCGCGGCACACCCAGGCGCGGGCGCCGTCCGGTGGTGCCGCGCGACCTGAGCTGAGGGCGGGGTCCAGCGCGCGGGCGCCGAGATGCGCGACGATGGTGCGGGGCGCGAACACGCTGCGTGCGCGGTCGCGTAGAGCCCTGACCGCCTCGGCGGCCCCGCCGAACACCAGCTCGGTCGTGGGGCCGGCGATGAGATCCGCCGCCAGCAAGAGGTGCGCGAACCCCATCGGGCTTTGGCGGAACGCGGCCCACTGCGAGCGGACCGTCTCGCGAGCCAACCCGCGCAGCTCCGCGCGGCCGGTCAGGACGCCGAGCCGCTCGAGCAGCTCGGCCGCGGCCGACGCGCCCGCCGGCATGGCGCCGTCCCAGCCCGAGTGCAGGCGCACGGTGAGCTCGCTATCCGGCGCCGTGACGAACCAACCGCCGGTGGTCGCGTCGTGGAAATCCGCGACCATGCGATCGGCGATCCGCGAGGCGCCGTCGAGCCAATCGGGGTCGCCGTCCGCCGCGTGGAGGCGGACCAGCCCGAGCGCGAGCCAAGCCGCATCGTCCAACGTCCCGCGGGGTGCGGCCGCCGAGGGCAAGACCTGGCGTAGGCACACGCCGTTGGGCATCAGCGCCGCGTCGGCGAAGCGCCGGGCAGCGCGCTGGGCGGCCCGCAGCCAGTCTTCGCGATCGAAGATCACGGACGCGTCGGCCAGGGCCCCCAGCATCTGGCCGTTCCACGCCGTCAGCAGCTTGTCGTCGAGCCCGGGACGTACGCGTCTTTCGCGCGCGGCCCACAGCGCCCCACGAGCGGCCTCCAGCCGGGCTCGCGCGGCGTCTGTGGGGATCCCAAGGGCCTCCGCCACCGCGTTGAGGTCGTGGGGGCGGTGCAGCACGTACCCGTCTTCAAAGGACGGCGGGCCGGTCACGCCGAACAGCTCGCGCGCAAGCTCGGCGTCGGCCGCACCCACCACGGCGTCGAATTCCCCGATGCTCCAGGCGAAAAAACGCCCCTCTTCGCCTTCGCTGTCCGCGTCCTGCGCCGTGTAGAAGCCGCCGCCCGGCGCCTCCATCTCACGCAGCAGCCAGCCGACGATGCCTTCGGCGACCGCGGCGAAGTGCGCGCGGCCCGTGACCTGCCAGATCGCCCCGTAGGCCTCCAGGAGCGCGGCGTTGTCGTAGAGCATCTTCTCGAAGTGCGGCACGAGCCACCGGTCGTCCGTGCTGTAGCGGTGAAATCCGCCGCCGAGCTGGTCATGGATGCCGCCGGCGGCCATGGCCTCCAGCGCGCGCTCGACCGGCGCCAACAGCGCCGGGTCGCCAGCGCGATGGTGGGCCCGCAGCAGGAGTAACAGCGCGGAAGTGTTGGGGAATTTCGGAGCGCTCCCGAAACCGCCGTGCTCGGGATCGACGCGCTCGAGCAACTGCCGAGCCAAGGCCACCAGGGCGTCGCCGTCGGGCAGCTCGCGCGCCTCAGGCGCGGGCCGGCTCGCTCGCTCGACTTGCGCCAGCAGAGCCGCCGCTTGCTCGCGCAGGTCGCCCTCGCGGTTCGCCCAACTGTCCGACAGCACGCGCAACACCTCGGGCAGCGACGGGAGGCCGTGCCGTGGCGCCGGCGGCAGATAGGTCGCCCCCCACACGGGCTCAAGCGCAGGCGTCAGGAACACGGTCAGCGGCCAG
>CAZNZH010000003.1:0-28426 GCA_964577445.1 uncultured Myxococcales bacterium | reverse complement strand
CGCCCCCGGCTGCGAGGTCACGACGCCGACCTTCGGCCACTTCGGCAGCTACCCGCTGGTGCAAAACCCCGTGCGCCCCTTCGGCGGCGCGCCCGCGGTCGAGGGCGTGCTGCCCCAGGCGCTCTTCGACGCCATCCACGCATCCTCACGCTACGCCACCATCGCCGTGAACCACCCGACCTGGGGCGGCCGCGACTACTTCAACCGCGGCGGCCTGGACGCGAAGGCGGGGAAGGCCGCGTGGGCCGATTTTTCCTGGGACTTCGACGCCATCGAGGTGCTCAACGGCTTCCACGACCCCGCGCGCGGGCTGCTGGACCGAAACCTCGGCGACTTCTTCGCCCTCATCGACTACGGCTACATCCGGACCGCCACCGGCAACTCGGACACGCACTCGCTGCGCCTCAATATCGGCGGCTACCCGCGCAACTACCTGCGCATCGCGCCCGACCTGCCCGCGGCGATGACGCCGGCCCTGCTCAGCCAAGCGATCCGGTCGCGCAGCACGTTTTTCACGACCGGCCCCTTCGTGCGCGTGTCGGTCGAGGGCGGCACCATCGGCGACACCGTGCGGTCGGCGGACGGCTGGGCGTCGGTGGTCATCGAGGTCAGCGCGACCACCTGGGTGAGCGTCAGCACGGTCACGCTCTTCGCTGGCGGCCGCGTCGACCGCATCTGGCGCGCGCCCAACGACCGCGTCCGCACGCGCTACGGGTTCGCCGAGCCGCTGCGCTGGACCATCCGCCGCGTCGTCCCGGTGGACGAGGACACGCACATCACCGTCCTGGTCGAGGGGCGCGACTCCCTGTGGCCCATCGTCGGCGAGCGCGATGAGCATGTGGTGACGGCGCTGGCGTTCACCAACCCGATCTATGTGGATGTCGACGGCAACGGGATCTTCGATGCGCCGCTGGCCAAGCCGGATACGCCGACGCCTGGTCGCTGAACGATCGCCCAGGCTACGCCGCGAGCGGCGCGTGTTGCGCGGGGATCGCCCGGTGTTAGGCTGCGCCTGGGCCGTCGCTGGGGGCGGCCCGCTTCGTTGTAGGTGCCATGCCCGCTGACCAACTGGCGCTGTTCGGGACCGGGGCGCTGGCGCCGCGTCCTCAGGCTCGCCCCGCGCCGGTGGACGCGCACGCCGGGCTGGCGGTCTTGGGCGAGGTCTTCGGCTACCCGGCGTTTCGGGGTGGCCAGGCCGAGGCGGTCGCCGCGTTTGACGCCGGGCGCGACGCGGTGGTGGTGCTGCCCACCGGCGGCGGGAAGTCCCTGTGCTACCAGGTGCCGGCCATATTGCGGCGCCGTCGCGGGGGCGGGCCGACCCTGGTGGTCAGCCCGCTCATCGCGCTGATGAACGACCAGGTGGCGGCGCTCGCGCGGGTCGGCGTGCCGGCGGTCGCCATGCACTCGGGGCAGCCGAGCGAGCGGTGGCGGGAGCTTCGGGACGAGGCGGCGCGGGCGACGCTGATCTACGCGAGCCCGGAGCGCGTACAGAGCGAGGGGTTTCGGCGCTGGCTGGGAAATATCGGCGTGGCCGCGGCGGCGGTGGACGAGGCGCACTGCATCAGCGCGTGGGGGCACGACTTCCGGCCGGACTATCGCGCGCTGGACGTGCTCAAGGGCGAGCTGAGGGTCCCGGTCATCGCGCTGACGGCGACGGCGACCGCGCAGGTGATGGCCGAGATCGGGCAGGCGCTGGGGCTGGTGGACCCGGCGGTGGTGCTGGGCGATTTTGCGAGGCCGAACCTGCGTTTTTCGGTCGAGCTCGTCCAGAGCGACGTCGCGCGGGGCGAGCGCGTCCTCGAGCTGATGCGCGAGTCGGGGCTTGGGGCGGGGCGGCCGGGGCGGGCGATCATCTACGCCGCGACGCGCAAGCGGGTGCAGGCGCTGCACGACCTGCTGCGGAAGGCGGGGCTGCCCAGCGGCTACTATCACGCCGGGCGGACGGACGGGGCGCGGCAGACGGCGGCGGCGGCGTACGAGTCGGGGAAGAAGCCGATCCTGGTGGCCACGACGGCGTTCGGGATGGGCGTGGACCACCCGGACGTGCGCTACGTGGTCCACGCGAACGCGGCCGGGGGGGGGGGGGGGGGGGGGGGGCTCCCCCCCCGGGGGGGGGGGGGGGGGGGGCGCCACGGCGAGCCGGCGCGGTGCGTGCTGCTCTACTCGAGCGCGGACGCGGTGACCCACGCGCGGCTGCGGGGCAAGGCGCCGGCGGCGGGCGCGGTCGCGGGCTGGAAGGCCATGCAGGATTACGTCTACGGGACCGGGTGCCGGCAGCAGGCGCTGGTCCGGTACTTCACCGGGCAGCACGGCGCGGAGTGCGGGGGCTGCGACGCGTGCGTGACGCCACAGGCCGTGCGGGCGGCGGTCGGGGCGTCGCGGGCCGAGCACTCGGCGCGCTTGGAGACCAAGGCGGCCAAGCGGGCGCAAGAGGCCGAATACGTCGTCACCGACTCACACCATGACGTGGTGCTGGCCTTCGTCGGGGCGCTGAAGAAGCCGCTCGGCAAGCAGCTCATCGCCAAGGGGCTGCGGGGCAGCCGCGCGAAGGACGTGAAGCGCAAGGGGCTGGCGAGCAACCCGTCCTTTGGCGCGCTGGCCGGGCTGCCGGAGGGCGTGGTGCTGGACACCATCGAGGGGCTGCTCGAGTCCGGGCTGCTGGGGCGCAAGGGGCGCAAGTACCCGACCGTGTGGCTGCCGGACAAGCCCGTGCGGCGGGCGGCGGCGGCTCTGGGGGCGCCCAAGCGCGAGAAGAAGGGGCTACAGGCGGCGCTCGAGAAGTATCGCGGTCGCGAGGCGCGCAAGCGCGGGTGGAAGCCGTATCAGGTCTTCGACAACGAGACGCTGAGCCGAATCTGCCGCGCGCAGCCGCACAATGACGCCGAGCTCCTGGCCATCGACGGCATCGGGCCCAAGCGGGTCGAGGCGTTCGGGCCGACCATCCTCGAGCTGGTGGCCGACCACGCGAAGCCGCGGGGCTGAGGGCCGGCCGATGCGCTGTGGGCCGGCCGGGGAGGCGCCTTGGCGGCGGCGGTGACTCGGGCGCCGCGGTGTGTGATATCGTGCGGGTGGCGCGTTTGGCTTGCGGACAGGGCGGCGCTGGGATAGCTGGGGCTAGGGTCGGGCGGGTGCGCCTGAGGCCGCACAGGAGGACGGGATGCGCAGCGTGAACGTGTGGTGGGTCGCTTTGGGTGTGCTGTCGGCGGTCGCCGCGTGTGGCAAGGCGGCGCCCGAGGCAGGCGGCGGCAAGACGGCGGCCGAGGCGGGCGGCGGTACGACGGCGGTCGCGGTCGCCGAGCCGGTCAAGCCTGGGGAGATCGCGCCAGACCGCCTCAAGGCCTTCGGCGCGCTGCCCGCGGTGATGGCGAGCGACCCCAAGGCGCTGACCGATGACCTGGTCGCGCTCGGGCGGATGCTCTACTTCGAGCCGCGGCTGTCGAAAAACCACGACGTCTCGTGCAACTCGTGCCACGGGCTGGACACCTACGGCGTGGACGGCCAGGTCACGTCGGAGGGGCACAGAAAGCAGCGGGGCGGGCGCAACTCGCCCACGGTCTACAACGCCGCCGCGCACTTTGTGCAGTTTTGGGACGGCCGGGCCGCCGACGTCGAGGCGCAGGCGCTGGGGCCGATGACGAACCCGGTCGAGATGGGCATGGCGTCCGGCGACCAGGTGACCTCGGTGCTGCGGTCGATCCCGGGCTACGCGGAGCTCTTTGCCAAGGCGTTCCCCGGGCAAGCCGAGCCGGTGAGCTACGAAAACGCCGGCAGGGCCATCGGGGCGTTCGAGCGGAAGCTGGTCACGCCCTCGCGCTGGGACGCGTTTTTGGAGGGGCAGTCGGACGCGCTGACGGCGGCCGAGAAAGACGGCTTCAACGCGTTCATCGACGCCGGGTGCGCGGCGTGCCACACCGGGACGCTGGTGGGCGGCGGGATGTACCAGAAGCTGGGGTTGGTGAAGCCGTGGGTTGGGCTCAAGGACACGGGGCGCTTCGAGGTGACCCACGACGAGGCGGACAAGTTCTTCTTCAAGGTGCCGTCGCTGCGGAACATCGCGCGGACGGGGCCTTACTTCCACGACGGGAAGGTGGGCGACCTGGCTGAGGCGGTGGCGCTGATGGCGCGGCACCAGTTGGCGAAGGAGCTGAGCGAGGAGCAGGTCGCCAGCATCCTGACGTGGCTCAACGCGCTGACGGGGGAGCTGCCACCGGCGGCGCTGATCAGCGCGCCGGAGCTGCCCGCGAGCGGCCCCGACACGCCCGCGCCCGACCCGAACTGAGGGCGGCCGCAGCCCGGCTCGGGCGCGGGGTGGCCCACGGGCGACGGGGGCCAGCTCGCCGCCGACGCGGGCTGGTCACGCATTGAGGGCCGTGCGACACTTTGGGTGCGCGACGCCATCGAGACCACCCTGCGAGTTCGAGAGGAGAGCGCGATGCGATATGGGCGAATCGTCGGGGCCATCGGCCTCGCCACCCTGCTTTTGATGGGCTGCGGCGACGATCCGGCGAGCGCTGACGCCGACGTGACCACGGATGTGGCCGCTGACGGGGCCGCCGATGCGGCCGCCGATAGCTCGTCCGACGCCGCGGTCGACGCGAAGAGCGACACTGACGGGGCGGTCGAGCCCACCGGGTGCTTTCCGCCGAGCTGCGACGACAAAAGCCCGTGCACGGTCGACGAGTGCGACACCGTGCTCCAGCGGTGCACGCACACGCCCAAGCCCCAAGGCACCCCGTGCGGCTGCGCGAACGCCGGGACGTGCTTTGAGAGCACCTGCGTCGGCGGGGATGGGGTGTGCAGCTCGAACGCAGACTGCGACGACGGGTTCCCCTGCACCTTCGACCGCTGCGACGGCTGCCAGTGTCTGACCGAGCCGATCCCGGACTGCATCAAGTAGCGCTCATTACGGGCCGCGGCGCGCCATCCACAGGAAGTGCTCGCCGCTGCCGTCGGGGGTCGGGCGGCCGGGCTCGGTGTGGCTCAGCGCCTCGACCTCAAAGCCGTTGGCGCTTAGGGCGAGCGTGAACTCCGCGTCGGGGGCGGCGGACCAGACGCCGAGGACCCCGCCTGAGGTGAGCGCGGCGCGGGCGGCCTGTAGCCCGTGGTCGGTGTAGAGCCAGCCGTTATAGCTGCGGGTCAGGGCGCGCGGGCCGTTGTCGACGTCGAGCAGGATGGCGCTCCACAAGGCGGGCGGCGCGGCGATGAGGTCGACGACGTCGCCCACGTGGACGGTCACGCGGCCGTCGCGCAGCGGGTGGCGTGCGGCGCGGCCGAGGAACTCGCGGTTCCAGCGCACGACCGCCGGGATGAGCTCGGCGACCGTGGCGGCCGCGGCGGGCCCGACGCGGCGCAGCGCCGCGGCCAGCGTGAAGCCCATGCCCAGCCCGCCGACCAGCACCCGCGCGTCGTCGAGCCCCTGTAGCCGGTCGCACGCGAGGTCGGCCAGCGCGTCCTCCGAGCCGTGCGCGCGGTTGCCCATCAGCTCGCGCCCGTTCATGTGGATGGCGTACTCGGTGCCCCGGTTCATCAGGTACATCGTGCCCTCGCCGTCGGGCACGACCTCCTCGTCGATGTACTCCCACGCCCGCACCGCACCACCCCCCACCTTCCGTCTTCGGCCGGCGTGTAGCTACCACAGCGCGCGGGACCGGGTTGCACTATGCCGGCTTGGGGGCAGAATCGAGCGCACAGCCACGACGGTTCGCCAGAGCGGACGCAGCAGGAGCGCGCGATGAGACGGGACGCCTCGACGGCCGCGGTGGTGCTGTGTCTTGGGGCCTCAGCGCTGTGTTTCGCCGGGCCGGTGCGCGCTGGCAACGACGACTCGGTGCTGATCGGCGACGAGGCGGTGCTCAGCGGCGGCGCGGTCACGGCGACGGTCGGGACGGGCGCGGCGCTCTGGTACAACCCCGCGGGCCTCAGCCGCGTTCAGCGCGACACCGTCGACGTCAGCGGTACCGCCTACGCGATTCGCCTCTATCGGGTGCCGCGCCTCGTCGAGCTCTACGGGGGCGAGCACGCCGACGGCAAGATGAGCGAGGTGCTGGTCATCCCGACGGCCCTCACCTACGTGCGGCCGTTTCGCAAGGCGCGGCTGGCGCTGGGCGTCTTCGTGGTCGGCAGCGAGAACATGAAGCTGCGCTCACACCTCGTCGCGTACAAACCCGAGCTCGGCCTGACCAACGAGTGGCTGCTGGCGATCGAGGCGAGGTCGGAGCAATACCGAGCCGTCATCGGCGCGGCGTGGCGCCCGTCGGAGCGCCTCAGCATCGGCTTCACCGTGCAGGGCGTCTACCAGGCCAGCTCGGGCTCGGCGGTCTTCGCCGGCGGCTTCAACGACGGCACGGTCGGCTCGGTCTCACCGGGCTTCGTGTCCTTCGCCACACAGCTCTCGCAGACCGGCATCGGCCTCGCCGCCTCACTCGGCGTGCAGTGGGAGCCCGTCGACCACCTGTGGCTGGGCGCCAGCGTGCAGTCCCCGGTGCTGCTGGTCTATTCGTCGGTCTCCGAGTCCAGCAGCCTCGGCAACGCCTTCATCCAGCAGGGCATCGGCGTCTTCGACACCAGCGACACCACGACCTCGGACGCGACCCTGGAGCTCGTCCTGCCGACCCGCGTGCGCCTGGGTGCAGCCTACGAGGCTGGCCCCGTCAGCCTCTCGCTCGAGGCCGACGTCCAGCACAAGCTGCGCAACGCGAGCTTCCAAGTAGACCGCAAGCTCCTGTGGAATCTGCGCGCGGGCGTGCAGGGCCGGCTCAGCCAGACCATGACGCTGGGCGCGGGGTTTTTCACCGACCGCAGCCCCGAGCAGCCCGCGCGCACCCTGGGCGCGGCCGACGTCGACTTCTACGGGTTCTCGCTCGGCCTGTCGTACCTCAAAGACCGCCGCCTCGACGCCGGGGTCGAGAAGCGCGACCGCCTCACCTTCGGCAGCACCTTCGGCCTGCGCTACGCCTACGGCCGGGGCGACTTCGGCGGCGCGTCGCTGAGCGACACCTTCGCCGACTTCAGCGACCTCGTGCGCGAGGGGCCGCGCCGCGCGACCATCCACGAGATCGCCCTCTACCTCGGGACGAGCTTCCTCTTTTAGCCGCCACCCGATCTCGGGCTGGCGCTCGATGCACCGGTCACGGGGTCAGTCGTCTTTCGGGCTGTCGGCGCCGAGCTTCTGGGTGATCGCCTCAGCCTGCGCCTGGAGCGCCGCGGCGGACGCGATCTTCGCCTCGTCGCCCTCGCGGGCCCCCTCGCGCAGCATCTCCCAGGCTTGACCGCGCAGCTCAAGGTAGCGCGACAGGTCGCTGTGCAGGGTGCGCTGCTTTTCGGGCGCGCCGCTGAGATCGAGGCCACTGAACCGCGCCTCAGCGCTCGTCCAGTCCGGGATGACGTCTTTTTCCAGGCCGTCGGCGAACTCGGCGTCACTCAGGCGGCCCGACTGCGCGCCGCTGACGAGGTCGCGGTAGGCGGTCAGCACCTTCTTCTCCGTAACCGCGAGCTGCTCGATCTCGGTCTGTAGGTCCGGTAAGCCCGTGGGCAGGCTGAGCGCTGCGCCGTAGAGCGCGCCCGCGCCGAGGAGGCTCACCAGGGCGGCGCGGGCGAGGCGGCGGTCGGGCGCGCCCGGTCGAAAGGTGGGCGCCAGCCCGAGGCCGCAGACAAAGCCCGCGGCGAGCCCGCCGAGGTGGGCGGCCATGTCGATGCCGGGGACGGCCAGCCCGAACGCAACATTATATAGGACGAAGAGGCCCGCGTTCTTCGCGATGCCGGCGACCGCCGCGCGGGGGACCACGCCGCGGCGCAGCACCAGCACGCCGAGGAGGCAGCCGAACACGCCGAACACCGCGCCGGACGCGCCCGCGCTGACGACGTAGGGGTTCCACCAGGTGCTGGCGAGGCTGCCCGCGAGGCCGCTGACCAGGTACATGGCCAAAAAGCTCAGGTTGCCGACCAGGCGCTCGACGAGGCGGCCCACGTCCCACAGCACGTACATGTTGAACGCGATGTGCAGCAGCCCGATGTGGAGGAAGGTCGCCGTCTCGAGGCGCCACCACTGGCCCGCCGTGGTCAGCGGCGCGTAGTTGGCGCCCCAGCCGAGGAGATCGGCGATGGTCGGCGAGAAGAAGTGGACGCCGCTGGCGACCATCACCACCCAGACGGCGGCGTTGGCCAGCACCAGCAGCGGGGTCACCCAGATGCGCGGGGTCATCCGGTGCAAGAGCACCGCGAACTCCAGGTTCTCTCGCTCGCCCAGGGCCGCCATTGCTGCGTCGTCACCAACCATGGGCGCATCATAGCGGCCGGCCCGGCGCCGTCCACCCCGAGCGGGCCGCTGGCGGCGATTGGGCGACGGAGGGTGGCCGCGCGCGGAGGCGAGAGCGCGCCTCCCTTGCGAGAAGCCCGCCGCGAGCGCAGGTTGGACTCGATGCGACTCCTGATTCAGCACCGAACGTCCTACATCTACCCCCGCCCCGCCAACCTGGGGCCTCACGTGGTGCGCTTGCGCCCGGCGACCCACGCCCGCGCCCACATCGAGAGCTACAGCCTCAGCCTGCCCGAGGAGGCTACGGTCCACTGGCAGCAGGACCCGCAGGCCAATCACGTCGCGCGGCTGACCTTTCGTGAGGGTGCCGAGCTGCGGCGCTTCGACGTGGTCGTCGAGCTCACGGCGGACATCCGGCCCATCAACCCCTTCGACTTCTTCGTCGACGAGTACGCGGCGGCGCTGCCCTTCGCCTACCCCGAGGAGCTGGCGCGCAGCCTCGCGGCCTATCTCGACACGACCGGCCCAGCCTTTGCGGGCGGGCCGCTGCTCGACGCGTTCGTCGCGGCGCACCCGGGGCACGGCGGCACGGTGGCCTACATCGTCGCGCTGGCCGGGGGGGTGGCCGCCAGCGTGCGCTACGTCATCCGCGAGGAGCCGGGGATTTGGACGCCCGAGGAGACGCTGGCAGAGCGGCGCGGGTCGTGCCGGGACTCCGCCGTGCTGCTGGTCGCGGCGCTTCGGCGCGCGGGGCTGGCGGCCCGATTCGCCAGCGGATACCTCGTCCAGTTGGCCGACGAGGGCATGATCCCCGACCAGCCGCGCGGCGTGGACCGCGACGTGGTCGACCTCCACGCCTGGGCCGAGGTCTACCTGCCCGGCGGCGGCTGGATCGGCATCGACGGGACCAGCGGCCTGCTGTGCGGCGAGGGGCATATCCCGCTGTGCTGCACGCCGTCGCCGGCCCTCGCGTCGCCCATCGACGGCACCAGCGACGTGGTGGCCAGCGAGCTCGACTTCCAGATGATCGTCGGCCGCGTCGGTCACGAGGCGAGCCCGACCACCCCGTACACCGAAGCGACCTGGCAGGCCCTGCTCGAGCAGGCCGCGGCGGCCGACGCGCTGCTCGCCGGCGACGGCATCCACCTGACCCTCGGCGGCGAGCCGACCTTCAACAGCCGCGAGCACGCCGACGCGCCCGAGTGGGGGCCCGACGCCCTGGGCGAGTCGAAGTGGGCGCTGGGGCTGGCCCTCGCCGATTCCCTCAGGCAGCGCCTGGCTCCCGGCGGGCTGGTGTTTCAGCGCCAAGGCAAGCACTACCCCGGCGAGTCGTTGCCGCGCTGGGCGCTGGACATCATCGCGCGGCGCAGCGGCGAGCCCATCTGGAGCGAGGCGGCCCCGGCTGCGAAGACCGGGGAGGCGGCCAGATGCGAAGGCGGCGCCGACTTGGCCGCCGGCGCCGAGGCCTTCGCCAAGGATCTCGCGGCGCGGCTCGGGTTCGCCGACTACCTCGAGCCCGCCTTCGAGGATCCGTGGCCCTTCCTGATGGCCGAGGCCAGCCTGCCGCCGGACGCCGACGCCCTGGCCGCGGATCTGGACGACCCCGAAGACCGCCGCCGCTTGGCCCGCGTCCTCAACCGCGGCCTGGGCGAACCGGCCGGCTGGGTCCTGCCGCTGACCCGCATGAGAGACCGCTGGCACAGCTCCAAGTGGGCCTTCCGCCGCGGCCACGTCTTCCTGCTCGGAGGCGACAGCCCCATCGGCCTGCGCCTGCCGCTGAGCTCGCTGCCCGAGTCCTCGCCCGTCCCGTCACCGGTCGAGCCCGCGGTGGTGCAGGCCGACCCGCGCGCCGACGCCGAGCCCGAAGCCGAGCCCGACGACGACCGCCCCGACCTGCGCGCCGTCCGCACCGCGCTCTGCATAGAGCCCCGCGAGGGCGCCGTCCACGTCTTCCTCCCGCCGCTGTCGACCGCCGAGGAGTTCTTCGCCCTCGTCGCCATCGTCCGCCAATCCCGCGACGCGACGGGCGTGGACTTGCGCCTCGGCGGCTACTCCCCGCCGCCGGGCGCCGACCTCTTCCGCTTCGCCGTCACCCCCGACCCCGGCGTCCTCGAGGTCAACCTGCCGCCGGTCGCCTCCACCGCCGAGTACGCCACGCTGATTCACGCTGTCTTCGACTGCGCGCTCGCGTCGGCCCTGCACGCCGAGAAGTACCTGCTCGACGGCCGCCAGCAGGGCAGCGGCGGCGGCAACCACATCACCCTGGGCGGCCCGGAGCTCCTCGAGAGCCCGTTTTTGCTGCGCCCTGACCTGCTCGCCAGCCTCATCACCTTCACCCAGCACCACCCGTCGCTGTCCTACCTCTTCACCGGCCTCTTCGTCGGCCCCACCTCCCAGGCACCGCGCGTCGACGAGGCCCGCCACGAGGCACTCTACGAGCTGGAGATCGCCTTGGAGCGCGCCCACGACACCCTGTACGACGAGGAGCCACCGGACCCCTGGCTCGGCGACATGCTCTTTCGAAACCTGCTCGTCGACGTCGCCGGCAACACCCACCGGGCCGAGATCTCCATCGACAAGCTCTTCGACCCCGCCGGCGCCCACGGCCGCCAAGGGCTCGTGGAGCTCCGCGCCTACGAGATGCCGCCCCACCCGCGCATGGCCACCGCCCAATCGGCCCTCGCCCGCACCCTCATCGCCGCCTTCTCCCGCACCCCCTACCGCGCGCCGCTGGTGCGCTGGGGTCAAGCGCTCCACGACCGCTTCTTGTTGCCCTACCACCTCTGGCGCGACTTCGAGGACGTGCTGGACTGGCTCGAGGCCCAAGGCACGCCGCTGCCCGCCGAGGCCTTCCGCCCCTTCGTCGAGCTGCGCTGCCCGCTGGTGGGCCGCCTGCTCGCGGGCGACGTCACGGTCGAGGTCCGCAACGCGCTCGAGCCCTGGCCGGTCCTGGGCGAGCAGGCCGCCAGCTCGGGCACCTCGCGCTACGTCGACAGCTCCATGGAGCGCATCGAGCTGCGCGTCCGCGGCCTCATCCCCGAGCGCCACGCCGTGGTGGTCGCGGGCCTACAGGTGCCACTGGGCCCCACCGAGACCGCCGGCGAGCAGGTCGGCGGCGTCCGCTTCCGCGCCTGGGCCCCGCCCTACAGCCTCCAGCCCCACCTGGGCATCCACCACCCCCTGCGCATCGACGTCGTCGACCGCTGGGCAAGTCGCAGCCTCGGCGGCGCCGCCTACCACGTCTGGCACCCCGAGGGCCGCGCCTTCGACGGCCAGCCGCTGACCCGCTTCGAGGCCGCCGCCCGCCGCGCCCAGCGCTTCACCGAGGAGGGCCCCCTCCCCTGGCCCGTCCGCCCCGAGCCGGTCGCGCCGCACCCCGACACCCCGTACACCCTGGATCTCCGCCGCTTCCCGGTGGACCACCCGATGCCGGCGCCGCCCGAGCCCGCCGCCGCCGCCCCAAAGCCCTGACCGCCGCCGCCTTTCCCCACGGGAGCTCGCCGTGCCCCCCACGCCCACGCTGTTCGAAAACTACACGCCCGAGCCGGCCGCCTTCGACGAGCTCTTCCGCGCCATCGGCGTGCCGCGCGAGCCATTCGCCGCGCTGCTCACCGACCTCCAAGCCACCATCGGCGACGACTTCGAGCGCCTGCAACGCCTCGCCGACCGCGTGCTCCTGCAGTCCGGCGTGACCTTCTCGGTGTACGCCGACCAGCGCGGCACCGAGAAGATCTTCCCCTTCGACCTCCTGCCCCGCGTCATCAACGCCACCGACTGGGACCACCTCGACCGCGGGCTGCGCCAGCGCGTGCAGGCGCTCCAGCTCTTCCTCGACGACGTGTACGGCGACCAGCGCATCCTCGCCGAGGGCGTCATCCCCAAAGACCTCGTGCTGGGTGCGAGCCAGTACACCCCGCTGGTGCGCGGCGTCCGCCCGGCCCGCGGCGTGCGCATCCACATCGGCGGCATCGACATGGTGCGCGACGGCGCCGGGACCTGGCTGGTCCTCGAAGACAACGTCCGCACCCCGTCGGGCGTCTCCTACGTGATGGAGAACCGCCTCGTCACCAAGCGGGTCTTCGCCGCCGCCTTCCGCCAGGCCGAGGTCCAGCGCGTGGACCACTACCCCGCCAAGCTCGCCGAGAGCCTCCGCTCCGTCGCCCCCGGCGACCCCTCCGAGGCCCTGGTCGTCGTGCTGACCCCGGGCATGTTCAACTCGGCGTACTTCGAGCACAGCTTCCTCGCGCGCACCATGGGCCTGCCGCTCACCGAGCCCGGCGACCTCTTCGTCGAAGACGACCGCGTCTGGCTGAAATCGACCGAGGGCCCCCAACAGGTCGACGTCATCTACCGCCGCATCGACGACGCCTTCATCGACCCGGCCGCCTTCCGCCCCGACACGCTGCTGGGCGTGCGCGGCCTCATCCGCGCCTGGGCCAAGGGCAACGTGGCCCTGGCCAACGCGCCCGGAAACGGCGTCGCCGACGACAAAGCGATCTACCCGTATGTGCCCGATATGGTACGCTTTTACATGTCGGAAGAGCCCATCTTGGAGCAGGTCCCCACCTGGCTCTGCGACCGCGAGGACGAGCGGAGGTACGTGCTCGAGCACCTCGACCAGATGGTCGTCAAGTCCGTGGACGAGGCCGGCGGCTACGGGATGTTGATGGGCCCCAGCGCGTCGAAGGCCGAGCGCGCCGCCTTCGCCGAGCGCATCAAGGCCACGCCGCGCAAGTACATCGCCCAGCGGCGGCTGGAGCTGTCGACGTGCCCGACGTGGATCCCCGAGACGCAGCGCTTCGAGCCGCGCCGCGTCGACCTGCGCCCCTACGTGCTGACCGGCGGCGGCGGCACCTGGGTGGTGCCCGGCGGCCTGACGCGGGTGGCGCTGCCGCGGGGCTCGTACGTGGTGAACTCGAGTCAGGGCGGCGGCTCCAAAGACACCTGGGTCCTGCGCCGATGAGCGCCGCAGTGCCAGCAGCCGGCGGCTGCCGAGTCGAGGCGGCGGCGGCGGAGCCTTCAGGGCGCCAACCAGCGGAGGTGTTCGAGTGATTTCGCGCGTGGCAGACCACTGTTTCTGGCTTGGCCGCTACCTCGAGCGCACCGAGAGCACCGCCCGCATGCTCTTCGTGGCCGCGAACCTGTCGCTGGACACCGAGATCTCGGCGCGCGACGTCTGGCGGCCGGTGGTCATCGTGTCCGGCGAGGAGGAGCGATTCGCCGAGCACTTCGACGCGGCGCAGGCGGGCGATGGCGAGGTCGTGCAGGATTACCTGACGTGGAACGCGGGCTGCGGCGTGTCCCTTCGGGCCTCCATCGACGCGGCCCGGTGGAACGCCCGGGCCATGCGCGAGGTCATCAGCCTCGAGGTCTGGGAGACCGTCAATGAGCTGCACCTGTGGCTGTCCACCGACGCGGCGCGCACGCTGTGGACCAAGAGACGCTACGATTTCTACCGCCACATCAAGCGGCGGGTGCAGCTCGTCTTGGGCCAGATTCACGGCACGATGCTGCACAACGACGCGATGGACTTCATCTGGCTGGGCGTGCTCCTCGAGCGCACCGGGCAGACGGCGCGCGCCCTGGACGTGCATCACCACGTCCTGACCCAGCTCGAAGGGCACGCGACCGATCCCGGCGTCGGCCTGGCCCTGTGGCCGTCGCTCCTCCGCGCCTGCTCAGCGCTCGAGCCCTTCATGAAGACCAGCGGCGGCGTGGTGCGCGGCCCGCGCGTGGCCGAGTTCTTGCTGCTGGAACGCGAGTTTCCGCGCTCGGTGCGCTTCAGCGTCGGCCGCGCCTGGGGCTGCCTCAGCCGCATCCGCCCGCCCGCGGCCACGCACCTCCCGGGCGGCGCCACGCTCGAGCGGCTGCGCGCGCTGGACCATTGGCTGCGAGGGCTCTCGCCGGAAGAGCTTTCCCGGGACGGATTCCACGATATCTTGACCCACGTCGTCGACGAGACCGCCCACATCTGCGCGGGCCTCGGCCTGGAGGTCCTGGGCCACGGCGACGCCGCTCAGGCCTGAAACCACGCCGCCTGCGCCTGCCCCGCCTGGAGCCCCCGCTTGCCGAACATGATCGCCATGTCCTTTGAGGGCGTGCTCGCGCCGTCCTTTGAGCTGCGCGGCCTCACGTCAGGCCACCTCCCCGACGGCTGGGGCATCGGCTTCTACCCCGGCCAGGAGCCGGCGGCCACGGTCCTCAAAGAGCACGCCCCCAGCGCCGGCAGCATGCGCTCGGAGCTCATCAAGGGCTGGGATCACCTGTCCTCATCGACGTTCTTGATGCACATCCGGCGCGCGCGCTGGGGCGGCATCAGCGACGCCAACACGCAGCCCTTCGCGCGCACCTGGGGCGGCCGCGACTGGCTCTTCGCCCACGCCGGCTCCCTGGACACGGTGCCGGCCATCAGCGGCCCCGCGCTCTTTGAGCCGGTCGGCTCCACCGACAGCGAGCTGGTCTTCTGCATCCTGATGAACTTCTTCGCCGAGCGCGGCTGGCGGTCGCTGGCCGACGTCGGTATCGACGAGACCCTGGCGCTGCTGCGCGACATGGACGACTACGGCAGCTTCTCGGTCGTGCTCTGCGATGGGCGGGATCTGCTGGCCTACGTCGACTGCCAAGGCGAGTCCCCGCTCTACGCCTGGGAGCGCCGCCCGCCCTACAACAGCCTCGCCTTCGGCGACACCGACCTCGCGGTGGACCTCTTCAAGCGCGGCATCACCAGCCGAAACGGCCTCGTGCTGAGCTCGGACCTGCTCGAGCAGGACGGGCCGCCGGCCAGGTGGCAGCGGCTGCCGGCCGGCGAGCTGCTCATCGCGCGCCAGGGCATCATCCGCCTGCGCACGGGGAGCCAGAGCGCCGCGCCGCAGCTACACACCTACACGGCACCACTGCCGCCTGGGGGTGTCGAGCCGAAGACCTTCCGCGTCCGCCACTCGAGCGTCTACACATACAAGCGGCCCGTCGAGCGCAGCGACCACCTGCTGCGGCTGACCCCCATCGAGGACGCGCTGCAGCGGCTGAGCTCCCACAGCATCGAGGTCTCGGTGGACGGCCGCGCGCGCGACTTCGAGGACGTCTTCGGCAACCGCTGCCGCCGCCTGCTCATCGAGACCCCGTTTTCGGAGATGCGCATCGTCGCCGAGAGCGTCGTCGAGGTCCGCGACACCGACCCCTTCCACTACCGCCCGCTGCGCGCCCGCACCCGCATCCCGCTGGTCTGGATGCCCTGGCAGCGCCACATGCTGGCGCCCTACATGCTGCCGCCCGAGCTGCCCGAGTCGCAGCTCTCGACCCTGACCGACTACGCGATGAACTTCGTCGAGAGAAACGGCTACGACCTCGTGCAGACGCTGCTGGACATGAACCTCACGATCTTCAATGAATACAAGTACAAGCAAGGCTCGACGAGCCTGGCGACGACGGCCTTCGAGACCTACGTGGACCGCCAGGGGGTCTGCCAGGACTTCGCCAACCTGCTCATCGCCATGTCGCGGCTGCTGGGCGTCCCCGCGCGCTACGCCGCCGGCTACATCTACACGGGCCCCAAGGCCGCCAACCAGGTCCAGTCCGAGGCATCCCACGCCTGGGTCCAGTGCTACCTGCCGGAGCTGGGCTGGAAGGGCTTCGACCCCACCAACGGCCTGGTCACCCAGACCGACCACATCCGCGTCGCCGTGGGCCGCAACTACGTGGACGCGACCCCCACGGGCGGCACCATCTACGTGGGCGGCGAAGGCGAGACCTTGACCGTCGACGTCCAGGTCGAGCCCGTCGGCGGGCCCGCGGCGGCCGGCTAGCCAGCCCAGGGCGATCCAGATAGGTTGAAGCTCGCGGCCCGCCGGCGCTGCCGCTGGCGCGTTTGAGGCGCCGCCCGAGGAGCCCCATGACCGTCCTGCGCACCGATCGCATCACCAGCGCCGCCACCCCCGAGGACCGGCGTCGCCTCGAGGCGGCGTGCAAGATCCTGCGCACGGCGTTCCCCGGGTACGCCGACCGCATCGACGCCCTGCCGCGCCTGCTCGCCGCGGTGCACGAGCGCGAGTTCTCCATCATCATCCTCACCCTTGAGGACTCAAGCCTCAAGCCGCGCGCCGTGGCGCTGGTCCACCACCACGCCGACCTCGGCTACGCGTGGCTCGACATCCTGGCCACCGCCACCGACCTCCGCGCCGGCGGGCACGGCAGCGCGCTCTACCAAGCGCTGCGCGAGCACCTGGGCGAGCTGGGCGTGCGCGGCCTCTTCATGGACGTCCCCCCCGACGACCCCGCCAAGGTCCACGACCCGGCGCTGCTGCCCGCAAACCGCGCCCGGCTGCGCTTTTACGAGCGATTCGGCGCGCGCCCCATCGTCGGGACCGACTACGACGGGCCGCCCCCGCTGGGCCAGGACTACGACCCGCCCTTCTTGGTGTTCGACGGCCTCGGCCGCACCGAGTCCCTCGGCCGCGACGCCGCCCGCGCCATGGTGAAGGCCATCCTGATCCGCCGCTACGACTGGGAAGACGACCACCCCTATGTGGCCGAGATCGTTGCGTCATTCACCGATGACCCGGTGCGCCTGCGCGACCCCGTCTACGTGAAGCCGAACACGCGCGTCGCCGGCGTCATCCCCTTCGACGTCGTGGCGACCGAGGAGCACCGCATCCACCACGTGCGCGAGAAGGGCTACATCGAGCGGCCGGCGCGGGTCAGCGCGGTGCTCAGCGGCCTGGAGGGCCTGCCCTTTCGCCGCGTCGCACCCGAGCGCGCGCCCGACGCCTGCATCACGGCGGTCCACGACCCCGAGTTCGTGACCTATTTGAAGACCATCTGCGCTGGGCTACCCGAGGGCGAGACGGTCTACCCCTACGTCTTCCCGGTGCGCCGCGCCGACCGGAAGCCGACCGAGCTGTGGCTGCGCGCCGGCTACTACTGCATCGACACGTTCACCCCGCTGTCGCGTTCGGCCTACCTCGCGGCGCGCGGCGCGGTCGACGTGGCGTGGACGGGTGCCGGCAAGCTGCTCGCCGGCGACCGCCTGGCCTACGCGCTGTGCCGCCCGCCCGGCCACCACGCCGAGCCCGCGCTCTTCGGCGGCTTCTGCTACTTCAACAACGCCGCCATCGCCGCCAAGCGCCTGGCCGAGCGCGGGCCGGTGGCGATGCTGGACATCGACTACCACCACGGCAACGGCGCTCAGGTCATCTTCTGGAAGGACCCGACCGTGCTGACCGTGTCGATCCACGGCCACCCCAACGAGGCCTATCCTTACTTCTCGGGCTTCGACGACGAGGTGGGCGAGGGCGCCGGTGCGGGCATGAACCTGAACCTGCCGCAGTTCGGCGGCCTCGACGACGACGGCTACATGGCGGTGCTCGCGGAGGCCCTGGCGCGCATCCGCGAGTTCTCGCCCTGGGCGCTGGTGGTGGGCCTCGGCTTCGACCTGATGAAGGGCGACCCGACCGGCGCCTTCAACGTCAGCGCCAACGGCATGGCGCGCATCGGCACCGCCATCAACGCCCTGGACCTCCCGGTGCTGGTGGTCCAGGAGGGCGGCTACGCCCTGCCCAACCTCCGCCGCGGCGCCCGAAAGTTCTTCGTAGCCCTCGGAGCCGCGCGAGCAGGAGCAGGCCTCTGACGCCTGCTCGCGGCTCGGCCCCGCCGCGACCTACATCCCGCGCGTGGCTTCCATGCGCCGGATGATGCCGAACGCGCGGTCGCCGATCTCCTCGAGGTGGCTGAGCAGGTCCAGCAGCCACATCCCCGGGATCGGAGCCATGTCCGTGTTGCGCATGCGCTCGAGATAGCGGCTGCGCATCTCGCCTCGGGCCTCGTCGATCCGCCTCTCGATGGCCTCGGCCTGCTCGAACTTGCTCTGGCCCACCAGGTAGCGGCTCAGGTTGTCGAGGCTCGCGTCCACCAGCTCTCCGAGCTCGGCGATGTCCGCCAGCGCGGCCGCGTCCAGGCCGTCGTCGCCGGCTTGGTGGTTGCGCACGGCGATGTGCACCAGCTTCTCGCAGTGGTCGGCGATGCGCTCCAGCCGGTGGGTGTTCAGCACCATCGTGCCCACCTGACGCGAGGCCGCGGCGGACGAGGCGGCGCTGGCCGCCAGCGCCAGCACGGCGGTGATCTCGTGCTCCAGATTGTCGACGAGCTGCTCGCGCGCGAGGGTGTCCTCGACCAGGGTGCCCAGGTCGCTCCGCGGGTTGGCGAGGATCTGCATGGCGTCGTTATACATCGCGCGCACGGTCTCGGTCATGCGCTGCATCTCCTTGCCGACCTGCACCAGCAGCAGCTCCGGCGTCTGCACCAGCGACGTGGAGATGAAGAGCGCGACGTGGTGGGCCTCGCCGTTCTCGTCGGGCACCAGCCGGGTCACGATGGAGGCGAGCTGGTTCACAAAGGGCAGCAGGACGCAGGTGTTGGTGAGATTGAACAGGGTGTGGAAGGCCGCGAGGTGGGAGGTGACGACGCCGGCCATCAGCAGGTCGCCGCCGTGGACGGGCAGGGTCGGATCGCCCGGCACCAGGGCATCGACGACCGGGAGCATGAGCCACTTGAAGGCGGCCAGGGCCCAGATGACGCCGAAGACGTTGAAGACCAGGTGGGCGCGAGCGGCGCGGCGGGCGGCGGTCGAGGTGCCGATGGCGGCGAAGTTGGCGGTCGCGGTGGTGCCGAGGTTCTCGCCCAAGACCATGGCGGCGGCGCAGTCGTAGGGGATGAAGCCCGAGGCGGTCAGGGTCAGGGTCAGGGTCATCGTGGCCGAGCTGGACTGGAGCACCACCGTGAGTGCCGTGCCGATGAACACGAAGAGCAGCGTCGACAGAAAGCCCGACTCGGTGATCGACTGGACCCAGGCCATCTGGCTCTCTTCGATGCCGGGCACAGCGCCCTTCATCAGCGAGAGGCCCAAGAAGAGCAGGCCGAAGCCGATGAGGACCTCGCCGATCTGCGCTCGGCGGGCGCCCCTCAGGAAGGTCATGCCGACGCCGATGCCGATGGCGGGCAGGGCAAAGGCGCTGATTTGCACCTTGAAGCCCAGCAGGGCCACCAGCCAGCCGGTGATCGTGGTGCCGATGTTGGCGCCCATGATGACGCCGATCGCCTGGTGCAGGTTCAGCAGCCCCGCGTTGACGAAGCCCACCAGCATCACGGTCGTGGCCGAGCTGGACTGCACCAGCGTCGTGACGATGAAGCCGGTCGCCACGCCCGAGAAGCGGTTGCCCGTGATGCGCCCGATGACGCTCTTCAGGCGCTGGCCCGCGACCTTCTGGAGCCCCTCGGACATGATCTTCATGCCGAAGAGGAACACGCCGAGCGCGCCCAGCAGGTTGATGATCTGCAGTGTGACTTGCATCGCTGCGGCTCCAGCCTCGTTGCGGGGCCGTCTTACCCGAGATGGGCCGCAGACGTAAGGCCTTATGGCCCCGCGGCGCCCGTTTATCCGCGCCAGCACCCGCTCGCCCCCGAACCTCCAGGGATTGGAACGACAAGACCTCGGCTGAAATGACGAGGCGTCCGAGGATCCGCCCCCCCCTCAGCACGCCCTGACCGCGTCCTCGACGCCGCTTTAGCCCCCGAAGCACGCCCTGACCACGTCCTCGGCGTGGCTCCACCCCCCCTCAGGACGCCCTGACCGCGTCCTCGAGGGTGTCCGATACCCCTCCGCGCGGCCCCGCACGAGCGCGAGGTGCCTGACGCCCGGGCCGCGCCCCCGGCGACGCGCCGCGCGCTGAAATCGACCTCCGGCGCGGCGCGCGGGGCTGTCGCGGCGCGCGCGGTGCCTACCCCTGAGTCGATCCTCCGGCGCCGTCGAGGGCGAAGCGCCCGCGTGACGGGTCCTCGACGGGGTTGGGGCGGTCGGTTCGCCAACCTGTGGGGGGCATGCGAGTCGCGTTCGCCGCCCACGCACGCCTCTGGAGGGCTCCGCATGCACCCCGTTCACCCCCCCTCTGCGCCCGCGCGTCACCTGTGGATATGGCCCCTCGCCCTCGCCTGCGCCGCCGCGACGGGCGCGCTCGCCTGCGGAGACGGCGGCGACTCGGGGCCGGCGCCGAAGTCGGTCTACGGCCCGACCTCTCGCGAGACGGTCAACGAGTACAAGCGAAACCGCGAAGACGGCTCGCTGCTGACCATCACCTCGGAGGTCGTCGGCGAGATCGCGTTGCCGACCGGCACCTTCCAGCGCACGCGGCTGGGCGAGTTTTCGCCCGCGGCGCCCAGCGGAATCGAGGCGTGGGTGTCGTTTCCCAACCCTCAGACGCTGACCATCGCGGGCGGCGAGGTGTGGTCTCAGCAGACGCTCCCCAGCCCGAACCCCGCCGATTCCTCAGCGCGCATCGAGCTGGCCACGCCCATCACCGTCGACCTCACGCCCGCGCTCGGTGAGCCTCAGCGCTTGGACGGCGAGGTCAACGTGGACATCCTCGGCACCCAGGTAGCGCTAGAGATCACCGGCAGCTTCACCCTGGTCAGCGACGACGTGACGGTGATGACCGGGGCCGGCGCGCTCCACGGGTGCCGCCACTACACCGGGAGCGGCAAGGCCGAGGGCAACGAGCTGCTCGCCCTGCTGGGCGCCGACGAGGCCAGCGGCGAGCTTTGGCAGCACCCCAACCTCGGCTTCGTGCGCGCGGTGGCCTCCGTCCCCGGCAGGCCGGACTACGTCTTCGACTTCACCGGCACCACCGAGTACGGGCGCGCCACCTCGGGCACGAACCGCATCCAGGGCATGCGAGTGCTCCGCACCCTCGAGAAGTTCGAGCTGAGCACCTACGACGTCCACGGCGCGCTGGACGCTGACAAGGACACCCACGCCAAGATGATGATCGAGGCCCGCTACCTGGAGGAGGACCTCGCGCGCTCGTCGAATCGGCCGCCCATCGTGACCGACTTCGGCACGGTGTTCGGCACCTTCCCGCACTTCCTCGTCGAGTCACCCCTGAGCTTCTTTCACCCGGAGGAAAACGGCCAGGGCTTCACCTACTGGATAGGCTACGTCGACCAAGCGGCGAAGAACGAGCCGTCCAACGGCATCGTGTATCACGTCACCGCGCGCGTGCCCGACTACGGCACGAACCCGGTACGCGTGACCAGCCGCATCGTCTATCAGCTCTACACGCCCTGAGCTCGGGCTGGCCTGCGCTGGGGACCCGCGGAAACGGCCCCCCTCAAGCCCGCCCCACCACGTCAGGGGCGGACGCAGGTCCCGGCCGTGGCGGCGTCGGGCGGGTCGCAGCGGAGGCCGGGCTCGCAGGGCTGCCACGGTGCGCAGGGCTCGCCGTCGCGGGCGAGCCACTGACAGGTTGACCGCGCGGCCTCGCAGTAGAGGCCCTTGCCGCAGGCCGCGTCCCCGGCGCAGTCGCCTCCCGAGTCGGCGGGGCCGGGGAGCTCACAGAGGTTCGTCGCGCGGGAGCAGCGCAGGTCGAAGTCGCAGCGACGGTCGGCGTCGCAGGGGTCGCCGACCTGTCCGTGGGGCGCACAGGCGCCGGCGCAGACGTGGCCGCCGGCGCAGTCCTCGGTGCTCTCGCAGGCGGCCCCCGCCGAGCCGCCGCGCGCCAGCCGGCACGTGAGGGCGTCCACGTCGCAGGCGAGCCCGAGGCCACACCAGCGGTCGTCTGCGAAGCGGTGCAGCACCTGGCGCTGCCCGCACCGAGCGCCGAGGTCGCCCTGGTAGAGGGGGAAGCACTTCTGCCACTGCATATTGCAGAGCGTACCGGGGAAGCAGTCGGCGTGGCTGGCGCAGGGGAGCTCGCAGCCGCTGCCCGCCTTGCAGAGGGTGTCCGCGAGCGGGTCGCCCTCGCCGGCGCAGACGCCGGGCCAGGCGCTGCGGAGGGCGAGTGGGTCCGCGCCGGGCCCGGTGAGGGGGGGCGGCAAGAGCGCGCACTTGCCGCTGGCGCAGCCCTCGTCTGCGGTGCAGGGGGCGCCGCGGCCGCCGAGACCTGGCTCGGCGCAGGTGCCGGGCCAGCCGAGGCACGCGCCCAGATCCCCCGCGCCGGCGTCGCTCCCCGGTTGCTCGACGATCGCCGGGCAGGCCTGCGTGGCAGCCGCCTCGTTGGAGGACGAGCCCACCGCCGCGGCGTCGAAGGAGGCGAGCGGCGCACAGGTCAGCCCCTCGGCGCAGCCGCGCCCGGTCCAGCCCAGCGGGCCGGCGCTCCACGCGCAGGGCGCGCTGGCGGGGGCGGCGAGCGGCTCGCAGGTGCCGGCGAGGGGGTCCTCGGGAGCGCCTCCCGAGTTGCAGGCGGTGCCCTCGACGCACAACGAGTCCGCGGTGCAGCGGGCGCCCTGAGCGCGCGGCGCCTCGCACTGACCGCCATGGCCGCACACCAGCCCGGACGCGCAGAGGTCGTTGGCGTTACATGGCTCGCCGGTCAGCGCAAAGGCGCGGCATGTCTGGTAGTTGGGGGCGCAGTAGCTGCCCTCCACGCAAGCGTAGATGTGCCAGTCCGTGCAGCCCCCACCGAGATAGGTGCCGCCGCCTCCGATGCAGTCGACGCAGTCCTCGCCCACGCCACGAACCTGGTTGAGCGGGCTCTCGCACCCCACGAGGGTCACCAGCGCCGCCAAGAGAAGCCATCCGGGCATCCGTCACCTCCCCACGCGGTCGCAGACCTACCACGCGCGCCGAGCCCGCCGCCACATCGGAGGGCTCGGCCGCGGGTGCGCCCTTCAGGGGGCTGGGGTACCTTGCGGGCCGGCGCTTGTGCCTCCCCGCAACACGACGGTCCGCGGGCGTCCGGGGGGCTGGACCGGTTCGGTCGCCGCCCCCCGCCCCACCTCCTCCGCCAAGGCGCCGATGTACGAGGTCCCCCCCCACTTTGAGTCCAACGCCGGCTACGTGAACTGGGAGCTGTCCCGGGTCATCGCGCGGCTTCAGCTCTTCCTGAAGGCCAAAGAAGAGGGCGCCGCCGAGGTGTTCGCCGAAGGGGCCGCCCAGCTCGTCGTGTCCCGTCGCGAGACCATGGAGAGCCGGCGCCGCGCCGTCGGTGAGGGCGTCCCCATCCACTTCGAGTGGTACTGCGAGCGGTTTGGGCTGTCCCCCCTTGAGGAGGAGGCGATGTGGCTCTGCCTCACCGCGCACATGAGCATCGGCGGCTGGCGCCTGCTGATGTACGCTCAGGGGAGCGTCCTCAAACCCTGGCTCGAGACGGGTTTTATCGCCGAGCTGCTGGATCTCGACGACGGGCTTTTGACCGACACTGAGCTGTTCGAACCGCAGTCGCGTCTGGTCATGTCCGGCCTCACCAGCATCGAAGCGGGCGCAGAGGGCGGGATCCGCGCCGAACCGCTCAGCAACATCATCCGCACACCCCAGCACGTCGCCGCGTTCGTCGGCGGGCGAATGATGGTCGACAGCGTCTTGGCCGGCTTCTGCGAGGTGACGACACCCGGGCGCGCGCTGTTCGACGTCGTCCTCCCGCCCGCCGTTCGCTCGCAAGTGGGCGAAATCGCGAGAGGTTTTCGCAGCAGAACGCGCACCGTAGACTTCAGGAGCCGCTGCTGGACCGTGTTCATCTCGGGCCCCGCGGGCTCCGGCAAGAGCGCCCTCGCAGAAGGCCTCGCGTCGACGGTCGGGCGCCCCATCTTCAACGTGAGCTGCGACCGCATCCCGGACTCGCCTGACGCCGCCTCCCTGGTGGCGCTGGCCATCCGCAACTGTAGCCTCATCGACGCCGTGCTGGTCGTGCAGCGCCCCGAGCGGCTCGCGGCCCGGTCGCCGCAGGCCATCGCTGAGCTTGGCCAGGCGCTCACGCGGTTCCGCGGGCTGGCCATCGTGGAGTGCCGCGAGACCGGCGCGCTGCCCGACGTCTTCGACCCGCTGGTGCGCTTCTCGCTGGTCTTGGAGAGCCCTGACACGAAGGGCCGCGAGCAACTGTGGGAGTCGCTGCTGGTCGCGGAGGTGCCGGTGGCGAGCGATGTGAACCTGCGCCATCTGGCCGCGGGTTACGAGCTGAACGGCCGACAGATCAAGGCCGCGGTGGATTGGGCGATGCAGCGCGGTGTGGCGCGCGGCGTCGAGGCGGTCACGATGGAGGACCTCCGGGTGGGGGCCGACACGCAGCTTCGATCTCAGCTCGGGCGGCACAGCGACGCCAGCAGGGTGAAGCTGACGCTGGACGAGCTCATCTTGCCGGACGAGCAGGCGACGCAGATTCGCGACGTCCTCGACGCGTGCCGCCATCGCCTCCAGGTGATGCAGGATTGGGGTTTTGACCGCCGCCTGGTGACCGGCAAGGGCCTGGTCGTGCTGTTCACGGGGCCGCCCGGCACCGGCAAGACCCTGTGCGCCGAGATCCTCGCGGCGGAGCTCGGGGCGGACCTGCACCTGGTGAGTATTCCGCAGGTCGTCAGCAAGTACGTCGGCGAGACCGAGAAGAACCTGCGGATGGCGTTTGCCGCCGCGCGCGCGCAGGGTTCGGTGTTGCTCTTCGACGAGGCCGACTCGCTCTTTACCAAGCGCGTGGCGGTGGAGCGTTCCCAAGACCACTTCCAGAACATGGAGGTGAACATGCTGCTGCAAGAGGTGGAGCGGTTCGAGGGCATCGTGCTGTTGACGACGAACCTGGCGGCCAACCTGGATCCGGCCTTTCAGCGGCGGATCCTGTTTCGTGTCGACTTCCCCGAGCCGGACGTGGCTCAGCGCGCCTTGCTCTGGCGGTCGCTCATCCCAGTGGAGGCGCCCAAGGCCGAGGACATCAACTACCATGAGCTCGCGCTGGCGGCGGAGCTGACCGGGGGCCAGGTCAAAAACGCCATCATTCGCGCCGCGTATCGCTGCTTTGGGCGGGGCGGGACGCTCTCTCAGGCCGCGCTGCTGAGCGCCGCGGCCGACCAAGCGAGGGCGGCGGGCAGGTTGGTGCGGACCAGCTAATGCCAGTGTTGTTGACGGGTTACGCCCTCGACGACCCTATTCGCCCAGCCCGGTGATCTCGGCCTTGCCGCTCGCGACGTCGACCGCCACGAAGACCTCGCCGCCCTTGCCCACCAAGCCTCCGGGCTGGCTGGGCAAGAGCTTGGTGAGTTTATAGGTGAGCCGCCAGCGCGACGGGCCCGCGGCCAGGTCGTTGGTCGCCGCGACCAGCTTGTAGTCGCCGGCCTGCTCGGCGAGCGCTCCGGAGCCGAGCGTAAGGGCCGCGACGCATTCGGTGTGATCGGTCGACATGGGCGCTCCTTGGGGTGTGGGCTTCGGGGGTGCAGGGTCCGCCGCGGCCGGTGGGGGCTCAAGCGGCTCGGCGCGGGCCGTCGGCCTCGCCGGTGAGGCGGCCTGGCCGCCACAAGCGGCCAGCGCCGTGGCGGCCGCTCCGACGAGGAAGTCGCGGCGCTTCAGGCGACCGGGCGTGGTGTCGCGCGGATCTCGCCGCGTCGCGGTGGGGTCTAGCGCTTCCACTTGTTGGACTTCGCGTAGGCCTTGACCCGCTTGATCAAGCCGTTGAGCTTCTTTTGTCCGGCGACGTAGCCCCGGGACCCGGCGAGACCGGGCGTGTCGGGGATAGCGTTCCAGCGCGTCACCGTCTTGCCGTTGAAGGCGCCGAAGATCGTATCGACCTTCACTCTGAGGGCGGCCTCGGCGAGGGCCTTGGTCGCGTAGTCGGACTGTTTCACGGTGAGCTTGTCGAGCTTCCTGTTCACCGACCCCCAGCTCCCGCCCCTCCCGCTCTTCACCGAGTCCTTGATCCAGTCGACGTTCCAGTGCTCCCACTCATGGGCAGTGCTGGCCTCCGTCATGTGCCAGTAGGGTCCCGCGCCGCCGCCGGCTTTGTGGTAGCCCTCCATGTCATCCACGGCCTGGGTCCAACGGTTGGGGGAGCCAACCGTGTTGTTGATGTTCCCACCATCGACCGGGTTGGCCGTGTTGGGCGCGGTCATCGAGTTGGGCGCGCTCGGCCAAGGCTTGATGTTGACGTTGCCGTGCAGGGTCAGCGACTGGACGTTCACCTTCCACTTCTTGCTGCCCTTGGCCACGACCTCCCAGGCGAGGGTGCAGAGGGCCGGCCGACAGGTGTTGTCAGCGTTGCCCAGGCCCGGCGCGCCCGCGGGGGCGACGCCTTGGGCTTTGATGCTGACGGCGCCAGATGCGGGCGCCGGCCCTTCTTGCACCTTGTTGATGATCTCCGCCGCCGCCCCAGGGGACTCGCCTCCGCCCTCGTCGGACTCGCCCTCGCCCTCGCCGGCGCCAGCGCCAGCGCCAGCCTTCGCCTCGCCGCCGCGCTGTTCGTCGTCCTGCCCCTCGTCGCCCTCGTCGTCGACCACGACGTCATCGACGATCTGCGGCACATCCAGCGCCTGCTGCTCCGAGCCCTCGCCGGAGCCCGCCTCCGTCCGTCCCCCCTCGGCCTTCAGCAGGGGCCGCTCCGGCTTGAGGGCGACCGCCTGAGCCGCGGGAGCCAAGCCCGCCGCTGCGCGCTTTTGAGGATGCGGCGCCAAGCTCTGCGCCTTGCGGGTAGCGGTCGAGCCCGCGACGGTAGATGGCTGTAGCTGGTGCATTTGGCGAGACTCCTATTCACAACTGAGACCGGCCACCCCGACCTGTGAGGCACGATAGACCCGGCGAGCCCGCATCTCAAGTCGGCGTGGCAGTAGGATTTGGCCGTGGCTGCGAGCGCCGCGCCCGATTTTCGCGAGGTCCTCGAAGGGCTCCGTCTTTTATCTGAGCCCCGGGAGGAGATCCTCGACGCGGCGGGATGTCAGATAAGAGGCCGGGGCGCCTGGCACCGGGTCTTCTGGCACCGGGCTCCCGAGCTCGCCCGAGCCGCCTAATTTGTCCGCAGGATCTCGAAGCTGATCCGGCTCGAGGTGAGGTCCGCGCAGACCGTCCCACCGGTCTCCAGGCCGTACTGGCGCTCGATGTGGTAGCGGTGGGTCACCTCCCAACTCAGCCCGCCCGAGGTTATGGTGCTGGTCTCGGTCGCCCCCACCGAAACGGTCGCGTCGCCGGCGGTGACCTGCAGCCCGCGCACGCCGATCAACCGCCCGCAAGAGTCCCGCGGTGCCACACATTCCAGCGTCTGGGGGGCGACCGACAGGGGGCCGTAGGACCAGGGCGAACCAGGCTGGAGGTCCTGAGGCGCCACCATGACCAAGAGCGGGCCGTCGGCGTCACTCAGCGTCACCGTGTGGGGCTGGGGACCGGCGAACTCGCCGCCGACAACGGTCAGCGTCACACTCCGCCCGTCGTTCCACGCGCTGATGTCGGCATCGAGGGCCGCCACGACGCTGATGACGGCCCCGCCGGTGTCGACCTCGACCAGGGTGTCCCCGCTGCACGGTGGCCCCACGTGCTGGAAGTAGCTGCCCCTACAGGGCTGCGTCACGCCCTCGGCGGCCACGCCCACGCTGGAGATCGTGCCGGTGAACTGCTGCTCGCCGCTCGCCGGAGAGACGCCACGCACCGCGAAGAGCGCAGACGGGAGCAACCACTGGTGCAGCGCGCCGGACCCCGGCGAGCCGTCGACCCATGTCGCGTCGCAGCAGGCCTTGCCACCACACTGCTCGCCGGAGTCGGGCAGGTCGGGCCCAAGCTCGGAATCCGAGTCGAGATCACCACCATCGGCGACCTCCACGTCGCCCAGGGTGTCGGAGCTGGCTCGGTCGCTGTCACAGCCGATGGCGGCCAAAGCGAGGAGGAGCGGAGCGATGACCAGAAAGCGAGTGTTCAACATAGCAGTGGCTCCTTCGCGCGCGACGTCGGGCTGGCCACCTTTGATACCCAAGAGCGGCATGGTCGTCGGGTATACCAAGCGCGCAAGCTCGCAACCAGCAGGGCCGGCGAGCGGTCGCCTCCCCACGCAACGGCCCGACCCCATGTCGCCGAGCGTTGGGGAAGGGATCCCCGGCGATCGCCAGCCAGAAAGTGCGAAGTGAGCAGTCTTGATCCCCGTTCTCTCGCCGACTCCTCTCCCGTCCCCGAGCTCACTCCATGAGGTCCAGGGGCTCAGACTCCACGTCCGGCACGCGCGACAGGACCGCGTCAAAGGCCTCCCGCGAGCCGCGTGCTGCGCGTTCCCTCAAGTAGTCCTCCGTCATCAGCGCGGACATCTTCTCGGCGACAGCGCTCGCGATGAACTGGTTCATCGAAACGCCATCGCGCAAAGCGAGGCGCTTGACCTGTTCGTGGATGGACTTCGGAAGCCGGAGACTTAGGGTGCTCATGGTGTTGCTCTCAGAAGGTGTTCCCATATTCGGACCGAG
>CAZNZH010000002.1:0-28860 GCA_964577445.1 uncultured Myxococcales bacterium | reverse complement strand
CCCACCTCGCCCCATGTGTTCGCTGACCCCGTGGCCGCCGGGCGCCAGTCCCCGCTGGACTTCCGGCGTCAATGCTGCAAGATCCGGCGGATCCGCGGATTGTAGCGCCGCCAGCAGCACAGCCTCGGACGTCCAAAGGCCCATCGAAAAGGAGCCCTCCCATGCCCATACCCGACCACATCATGTCCCTGATCATCGTCGAGGACCCCTCACCACTGAAAGCCTTCTACACCGAGAGCTTGGGGTTCGAGTTGGTGACCGACAAGACCGGGGAGGCTGGAAGCGGCGCGCTCTTCATCGTGGCGTACATGACGTGCGCCATCGGATTCGCCTCGCCGGACGCGCTCCCCGAGCTGCCCGGCGTCACGGTCAACGCCATGGTCCTCTTGGAGGTCCCGGAGCTCGCTCCCGTTCACCGGGTCATGAGCCAGCGAGCCCCGGAGATCATCGGCGAGCAGCGGGAGACCGCCTGGGGCCCCTACTTCGACATCATCGACCCCGTGGGTACGCGCCTGCGCTTCATCCAGATCGACGTGGACTAGGGGCCTGCCGCAACGCGAACACGCTTTGATTTCAACGTGTTACGGCTGTCTTGCGGCAGCGATCATGACGCCTGGGGCGTGTGAATTCGGGCAGCTCTGCGAAGCGGCCCATGACGACGACCGACCCGGTGACGGCCGCCTCCGACGGCTCGGAAGCAGTGATTTCAGCCCGTTAGCGCACGCTGGCGGCGCCCTGAGCGCTCCGATGGGTTCCTAGCCGAGCGCATCGCGGCGGGATACCGCGACAGGCTCGAGCTCGACCCGGCGTGGGCCGCGGCGGTCTCCGCCCGCGACCATCTCGGGCCCGCAGGCGTTGGACGGCCGCGACTCGATCCCCCAGACTCGGGAGCGAGCCGCGCCCCACCGCGCAGGTGGTCAGGAGATGCCGCGTTGGAACCTCAGTTCACCGAGTGGCTCGCGCTGGTCGCGCGCTGGATGCACCTCGTGTTCGGCGCGGCGTGGATCGGCGCGAGCTTCTACTTCAACTGGCTCAACAACCACGTCCGCGGCCCCGCCGGGGGGCGGCCCGGCGTCGCCGGCGACCTCTGGGCCATCCACGGCGGGCACTTCTACGAGGTCGCCAAGTACGAAAACGCCCCCGGCGAGCTGCCCCCGACCCTGCACTGGTTCAAGTGGGAGGCCTACTTCACCTGGATCACCGGGATCGTGCTGCTGGTGCTGGTCTACTACATGCAGGCCAGCACCTTCATGGTGGATCGCGGCGTGATGGAGCTCTCGTCCGGGGCCGCCATCGGCGTCGGTGTGGGCACGCTGGTCGTGGGCTGGGTGGTCTACGACCTGCTCTGCCGGTCGCCGCTGGGCCGCACGGGCGCCCCCTTCGCGGCGGTCGGCTTCGCCCTGGCGTCCGGCGTCGCCTACGGGCTCGCCCACACCCTCGGCAGCCGCGCGGCCTACATCCACGTCGGTGCGATGCTCGGCACCTTGATGGCGCTGAACGTCTTCTTCGTCATCATCCCGAACCAGCGCAAGGCCGTCGCCGCGATGGTCGCCGGCCAGGTCCCCGACCCGCGCCTGGGCCAGGGGGCGGCGCAACGTTCACTTCACAATAATTACATGACCTTGCCCGTGCTCTTCATCATGGTGAGCAACCACTACCCGATGACCTATGGGCACAAGCAGGGCTGGCTGGTGCTGGTGGCCCTCGGCGCCATCGGCGGCGTCGTGCGGCACTGGTTCAACCTGAAGGGTCAGGGCGTGCGGAAGGACTGGCTCTTGCCCCTGGCCGCCGCGGGCATGGTCGCCCTGGTCTTCGCCTCGGCGCCGCGCCGCTCGGCCTGGGCCGACACGCCGGTCCCCTTCTCGCGCGTCCGCGGCATCCTCGAGGGGCGCTGCCAGAGGTGCCACTCGGCGACCCCGACCTGGCCGGGCATCACCACCGCGCCCCAGGGAGTGGTCTACGACAGCGTCGCCGACATCACCCGCTACGCGCCGCGCATCAACGCCCAGGTCAGCACGGGCGTGATGCCGCTGGGCAACGTGACCCACATGACCGACGAGGAGCGCGAGATCGTCTGCGCCTGGTTCGCCCAGGGGGCCAAGACCACCGACCCCGCGCCGCCCGCCGCCCCGTAGTCACGCCGCGGAGACGCCCAGCGCCTCGTGGATCGCGCGGGCGAGCTGTGGGCTGACGCCCGGACAGGCCGCCAGCGCGTCGAGGCTCGCGCGCCGGATGCCGTCCAGGCTGCCGAAGGTGGTCAGCAGCGCCTTTCGCCGCGCCGGGCCCACGCCCGCCACCGCGTCCAGCGCGCTGGTGAGGGTGCGCTTCTGGCGCCGCTTTCGGTGGTAGGTGATGGCGAACCGGTGCGCCTCGTCGCGGAGCTGCTGTAGCAGGAAG
Source organism: uncultured Myxococcales bacterium (assembly GCA_964577445.1). Taxonomy (GTDB): domain Bacteria; phylum Myxococcota_A; class UBA9042; order PHBI01; family JACKFB01; genus JACKFB01. Next base: position 26,463 of record CAZNZH010000002.1, on the reverse strand, counting down.
AGCTCGCTCGAGTTGGCGTGCAAGATCACGGGGTTTTTCCTGCCTGGCCGGAAGACGCGCTCGGGCGAGCGGTCGGCCACGTCGCTGGCCGGCTTGGCGCGCGACCGGCGCGCGACGTGGCCGTCCTCGTCGAGCACGCGGCTCTTGGCCAGGCTCGCGACCTCGACGCCGGTGATGCCCAGCTCGTCGAGCACCGCCACCGCCACCGCGAGCTGGCCCTTGCCGCCGTCGACGAGCAGGAGATCAGGCCGCCCGGCGGCGTCGTCGCCGCGCTCGGCCCGCACCTTGAACCGCCGCGACAGCACCTGCTGCATCGAGAAGAAATCGTCAGGCGCGGTCTGGCCCCGCAGCCGAAAATGCCGGTACTCCTTTTTGTCGAGCACGCCGTCGGTGGCCACCACCATCGAGCCCACCGTCTCGTCGCCCTGGATGTGCGAGATGTCGTAGCACTCGATGCGCACGGGCGGGCGCGACAGGCCCAGCCGCCGCTCCAAGCCCTCCAGGGTCTCGAGCGCGTCGCCTTCGGACTTCGCCTTGGCGTTGAAGGCCTGCTTGGCGTTGTCCTCGGCCATGGTGAGCAGGCGCCGCATGGTGCCGCGCTGCGGAAAATGCACCCGGACCTTCTTGCCCCGCCGCTCGCTCAGCAGCTCGCCCCAGGTCTCGGCGTCGGCGAGCTCGAGCGGCGTCAGGATGAGGTCGGGCAGCGGTGCCACGCTCTGGCTGCGCGCCGTGAGGAAGTCGTCGAGCACGTCCTCGTCGGGCAGCTCGACCTGCTTGAGCATGTGGCTGCGCGAGCTGCGCAGCACGCCGCGCCTCAGCTCCAGGACCTGCACGACGCCGCGGGCGCCCTCGCGGTAGAGCCCCACCACGTCGATGTCTTCGTCGCCCGGCAGCCGCACGGTCTGCTTTTCCAGCGAGCGCTCGATGGCCGCGATCTGGTCGCGGTAGTGCGCCGCCAGCTCGAAATCCAGCGCCTCGGCCGACGCCTCCATCTTCTCGCGCAGCCGCGCCACCAGCGCGTCGCCGCGACCCGACAAGAACAGCCGCACGTCCTGAATGCGCTCCTCGTAGGCCGCCCGGTCCACCTGCAGCACGCACGGCGCCGGGCAGCGGCCGATCTGGTACTCCAGGCAAGGCCGCACGCGGTTTTTGAACTCGCCGTCGCGGCACGTGCGCAGGCCGAAGTGGCGGTTGACGACGCGGAGCGTGTGGCGGATCGCGGTCGCGGAGTCGTAGGGCCCGAAATAGTCGGCGCCGTCGGCCTTTCTGCGGCGCACCACCTCCACCCGCGGCCAGGGGTGCTCTTTGCCGATGCGGATGGACAGGAAGGTCTTGTCGTCGCGCAGCTTGAAGTTGAATCGGGGCTGGTGCTGCTTGATCAGCTCGTTTTCCAGCACGAGCGCTTCTTTGTTGTTCTGGGTGACGATGAGGTCGATGGCGCCGAGCACGCGGTCGAGCAGCCCCACGAAAAAGCGCGTGTCGCTGGAGCCTGGCGTGAAGTACTGGGCCAGCCGCGCGCGCAGATCCTTGGCCTTGCCGACGTAGACGATGGCGCCGTCGCGGTCGCGCATGAGGTAGCAGCCCGGCGAGCGCGGCGCGGTGTCCAGCCGCTCGGCCAGCCAGTCAGGCAGGTGCTCGCGCGCGCTCACAGGTAGCCGTAGCGCCGCCTGAGCCACCACTCGGCGCCGAAGAGGAGTGCCAGGGCCACGAGCACCCACGGCGCGTTCCACAGCTCGTCGTGGCGCCGGCTCATCACCCGGGTGACCCGCGGCGGGTGCGGCTCGATCTTCGGCTCCGCGGTGGCCAGCGACTGCACGGACCCACCGGAGGCCTGCGCCAAGAGCTTCACCAGCCGCCCGTCCCCGATGACCGTCTCCAGCTCCGGGTCGACCTCGGAGCCGACGAAGAGGTCGGTGCCCACGGCGCGCCGCCCCGCGACCACCGACGCGCTCGCCTCGACCTCATAAATACCAGGTCTCTCCACGCGAAACGCCACATCCAGCGCCCCGTCCGGGTCGGTCTTGCCGTCGTCGACCCGCATGACGATCTCGCCCTCGCCCTCGCCCGCGCCCGCGTCGCGCCGCCGGATCGTCACCTCCACCGCCTGGCCTGCCGCCGGCTGATAGTCCGGCCGGTAGACCTCGACGGTCGCCCGCGCCTCATCGCCGACGCTCACCCGCTCGCGCACGGCCCGCACGCGCACCAGATCCATCTCGGGATCCTTGATCAGCCAGCGAATGGCGTTGGACCAGAAGGTGTCGAAGTGCCGCGGGTCTTTGCCCGCGTTGCCCGCCTGAAAGCTCCACGCCCAGATGCTGTCGGTCGTCACGGCCATCGACCGCCCCTTGTCCACCTCGCGCACCGCGATGACCGGCATCGGCTCGCCCTGGTCGTCTTTGAGCGCCGGGTGCGTCGCCAGCACCACCGCGTCCGGCCGTGCCCGCGTCACCAGGTTCACGCCCTGCAGCTCCTGGAGGTTATCCCACACGTCCTCGTTGGTCGCCGGGTCCAGCATCAGCCGCGTGATCGGGTGGTGGGTGCCCGCCGCGGTGAGCTGCGCGCGAAAGCTCGCCTCGTCCTCTCGCCGCTCGTCGCCGAAGCGCGGCGGGATCTCCACCGGCAGCACGTCGGTGATGGGCGTGCCGTAGTATCCGCCCGCGCTGAACGATTTCGGGCCGCCGATCATCAAAAACGCCCCGCCGTCGCGCACGAACTGGGCGATGGCCGGCAGGTACTCCCGCGTCTTGAACGGGCCGTAGTTGAAGTTCTGGAAGATCGCCAGATCGAAGCCGCCCAGCTCCTCCTCAAAGAGCTCCTGCGCCGGAAAGGGAATCAGCGAGGTCTCGGCGGAGGAGATGGGGCGGAAGCTGTCGGTGCTGACCATGATGAAGAAGCTGATGAGATCGATATTCGGGTCTTCTTTCAGGTGGTTACGCAAGAAGCGCTCGTCCCAGCTCGGCTGGCCCACGATCTGAAGGATGCGCACCTTGTCGCGGATGACCTTCACGATGACCTGGCGGCTGTTGTTCTGGCCGTAGATCTCGTCGGGCAGGTGCTCGACCGTGACGCCGTAGACCTGCTTGCCGAGCTTTCGCGGCACGAAGTCGAAGGTGGCGGTGTACTCGGTCTGGCCCGTCACCAGCGCGATGGTCTGGCGCGACACCTCGCGGCCGTTTTCCAAAAGCCGCGCCACCAGGTCGCCCTCGCTGTAGCCGTGCACCTGCACCACCGCGTCCAGGCTGGTGGCGTTCATCACGAACGCGAAGCCGTTGGCGATGATCTCGGAGACCGCGATGTCTTTGAGGTGGCCGTCGTCGGGCAGGGTGAAGGTCACGATGGGCGCGTCCAGCTCGCGGATGAGCCCGTCGCCCGCCGGGTCCAGCCGCGCCCGCCGCGCCGCGGGCGTCGTGTCGATGCCGTCGCTGAGCACCACGACCGCGCCGAGGTCCTGGTTTCTGTAGCGCGCGCGCAACTGCGCCAGCGCCTCCATCACCCGGGTCTGGTGGGCCTCGGGCTTGAGCGCCGCCAGGGCGTCCGGGTCGGTCACGAGGTTCGGCAGGTCCGACAGCTCTTGGCCAAACCCGTGGAAGACGAGGTCGTTGCCCTCGCCCAAGCGCTCCCACAGGGCGTCGTGGTCGCGCACGAACTCACGCGCCAGCTCGAGCCGCGTCTGCTCGCCGTGGGGCAGGCCCATGGACTGCGAGAGGTCCACCAGCACCGGCACCAGATTGCGCCCGCGCGCGGTGTTCTCCTCGAGGATCGCGGGCTGATAGAACATCGCGAGCAGCATCACCAAGATGGCGGCCCGGAGCGCTACCAGCAGCACGCGCCGCCATCGCGGCAGCAGGCCGCGGTAGTTGTAGAAGGTCAGCCCGAGGATGCCCAGGGCCAACACGACGACCAGCGCCTGAACCCACGGGCTCCACGCGCCGAGCAGCACCAGCTCGCGCACGGTCTGCATGGCGGGCTGGATGACGGGCAGCGCCGCGTCTTGCGCGGTCGATTGGGCGACGGCGAGCACGCGTTCTACTCCGGCCGCCGGATCTTCCACTTGCGGTTGTGGAGCAGGTAGTCGAGGTGGACTTGATCGTCTTTGTAATGAAGGCAGAGGCCGTACATCACCACGTTGACCGCGAAGCGCATGGCCATCTCACGCTGGCTCTCGCCGCCGGGGGTGGGTGTCGCGATGAAGCGCCCGCTGGGGTCGCGCGCGAGGGCGCCCAGGACGTCGTTGTGGCTGAGGATGACGCCGTAGCGGCGCCCGATGGCGAGGCCCTCGACCCACGGCTTGCGGATGGCGCGTCCGGCCGGGTAGTCCAGGCGGTAAAACGAGCGATAGAGCACGTGCTCCGGCGAGATGCGGGTCAGGGGCTCTTTGGGGAAGAGGCGCTCCAGCTCCCGGCGCACCGCGCGGTCGAAGGACTCCGACGGCTCGGTCTGCCCGGCGTTGTCGATGAAGAGCAGGCCGCCCAGCTCCAGCCAGCGCCGCAGCGCCGCCTGCTCGCCCTCGCGCAGGGCGAAGTCGCGGTCGCCAGCGAGGATGGCGAAGGGGCGGTCGCCGAAGCGGCGATCCTCCAGGCCGACCGTCTCCTCCTGAGGGCTGGTCTGCACCGAGGTGCGCATCCGCACCTCCTCGGCCCAGGTGGATCCGGCGCCGCTGTTCACGTTCCAGTTTCCGTCGTAGCGGATGCGCGCCACGCGCAGATCCTGGTCCGCACCCAACGCTCGAGCCCGTGAAGGCGCGGCGGCGAGCGCCCCCATGGCGAGCGATGCCTGCAGAAAGCGCCGGCGATTCAACGATGTCTCCTCCACGTCGGGCGGACCGTAGCACCGCCACAGAGGCCATACAACGACGGGCCGTCCGTCCTGGCGCCGCAGCGCGCTCGCGCCCGGGTGCGGATCAGTCGACCAGCACCGCCAGGTCGTAGGCGAGCCCTTGGGCTTCGAACGGGATGATGAGGAGCGTGTATTCCCCAGCCTCCGGCGCCAGCAGCGTCAGCTCAGCGCCCGTGCCCAGGTCCAGCGCGTCCTCGACCACCTCGCCCGCGGGGTCCAGCACCTGGAGATCGGTGTAGCCGCCGCCCGCGTGCCCGGTCAGCACCGTCAGGAGGTCGAAGGCCGCGAGCGTCACGGCGAAGGCGTCGGTGTCGTCGCCCGAGCAGAGGCGAAGCTGGGTGTGGACGCCGGGGCTGAGCGGCTTGGCGGTCTGGGCGCTGTCGTTGGGCTCGAAGCGGTCGGGCTGGCACGGGCCGCTGGGGTCGGCGATGTCCTGCAGCAAGGCGTAGCCGGCCGCGGTCGCGCTGCTGACGCGGTACCACAGGCGGCCGGCCTTCGGGGCCACGAGGCTGACCTCGCCCAGCCCGCCCGGCTCGGCGCGCCCCGTGGCCGCTGGCGCTGCGGTGGGCGAGGTCGCGATCGCCAGCTCCAACGGCGCCCCCTCGGTCTCCGCCAGCACGGTCAAGGTCTCGCCGCCGTTGACCTCGACGGCGAACCAGTCCGGCGCGTCGGGGCAGCTCATGAGGTTTTCGTAGAGCCCGCTCATCAGCGTCACGGCCAGGGCCGGGTCGCCGTGGTAGCCCAAGATGTCCTCCGCGCAGACCGTGCCCGCGGCGCGGAGCTCGGTCGTCAGCCGGTAGGCGTTGCCCGCGTCCTGGTAGCCGAGCACGCCGAGGAGCACCGCGCGAGCCGTGGGCGTCGTGTAGCGCAGCACCTCCAGCGACGACAGCGTGCGGGCGGCGTCCAAGAGCGCGCCGGTGGCGGCGTCGCGCAGCTCGAGATCCAGGTCGCCCAGCTTCGCGTCGTGGTCCAGCGTCACGTCAAATCGCTCGCCCGCAGCGAGGGAAAAGCGAAACCAGTCTTGATCGCCGGCGCAGAGCACGCCGCCGTCCCACAGGCCGAGCGCCATCGGGACGGCCGCCTGGGGCGAGTCGTTGGGCTCGAGGCTGTCGTCCGCGCAGGGGGTCGAGGTCAAGGCCACGTCGAGGGTGTAGCTGAGGCCGGTGTCGCTGCCGTCGGGGGGCGTGACGGTCAGCACGCGGGAGCCGGCCAGGCCGCTGGCGTCCTCGACCCGCAGCGTGGGGGCGTCGCCCGAGGCCTCGGCGATGAGCGCGCCCGCGCTGTCGCGCAGGGTCAGCGTGGGCAGGCCGTGGGCCGGGGCGCGGGTGAGGACCACCGTGAGCCGCTCGCCGGCCGCCACCGAGAGCAGCGCCGTGTCGACGTCGCCGGGGCAGAGGCGGCGGTCGGAAAAGCGGCCCGCTGAGAGCGCCGGGGCCTCGGCGGGCGTGTCGTCGGGCTCCGCGGCGTCGTTCAGGCAGGCCCCGGCGGGCGCGTCGGGGGGGTAGACGGCGACGGAGTACCAGCCGGTCTTGGGCAGGCGCGTCGACTGGTCGCAGGCGAGGCCGACGGGGTCGTCGTTGTCGCGGGCGAGCACGCGGTACCGAAGCAGCGCGCCGCCCGGGGGCAGGGCGTCGAGCGCGAGGGTGGCGCCAAAGAGCGCGCTCTTGTCTTGCTGCCGCGGCATCGCCAGCGTCTCCAGGCCCGCCTCCGGGTCGCCCAGGCTGAAGCCCACCTCCACCGACGCCACCGTCGACTCGCTGTCGGTGACCCGCGCCTCGAAGGCGACGGGCCCCTCGCCCAAAAACGTATCGCCCGGCGGCGTGTGCTCGACGCGCGGTGGGGTCCCGGTGCAGCCGGCGCCCACCTCGGCGTTGAGCAGCACGACGAGCAGCGTGTGGGTCACCAGGCCGTTTTGGCCGTCGTCGGCGCCGAAGATCAGCCGGTGCACGGTCTGCTCGCGCTGGGTGAGGCTCGGCCGCCAGAAGAGGATCGCCGCCTTGGGTTCGCTCTTCGACAGGACCGCCCCCTCGGGCGCTTCGATGAGGCTCAGGGCCACCGCGGTCGAGTCGTCGTCTTTGACCCGGACCGCCAGCTCCAGGGTCTCTTCCCGCGCGAGGTTCAGCGCGATGCCGGCCGGCAGATCGAAGCTCGGCGTGCCGAAGATGGGGAAGACGCTCACCGAGAAGGCCTGGCTCGACTCGCCGCCGTGGCCGTCGCGGACGATGGCGCGCGCGCTGTAGATGGTGCCGCCCGGTTCGGTGTCGGTGATCGTCGGGCTCCAGGTCAGGGTCGCCGTGATCGGGCTCTGCGGCGCGATCGTGGCGCCGTCGGGCAGGCCCTCGACCGCAAACTCCAAGGAATCCCCGTCGGGATCGGCGCCGATGAGTTGGATCTGGAGGCGCTCGCCGACCAGGACGAACTGATCCGCCACCAGCACCAGGGAGGGAGGGTGGTTGACCTCCTGGCAGGCTGCGAGGGCCCACAGGCTGGCGATGGCGTAGGTCAGGCGTGGCACGCCGAGAGGGTGACACGACCGCGAAGGCCGACACAACGCGCGCAATTGGGTAGACTCGTCCATCGGTGCTTGCGCGGGGCAGTGCGAATGGGAGCCATCGATCGTCTGGAGGCGTTGCGGCAAGAGGGGATTGAGCTCTCGCGCAACCGCAACTTCGACTTCTTCGAGGAGCCGGACAATCGCGCCGCGCTCGCGCTGTCGCGCTACCTGCGTGCGCTGGCGGCGGAGATCGAAGGCGGCGCCGAGCGGGGCACCCTGCGACTCCAGGTGCGGGCCATCGGCGACCGCTGGTCGGTCCGGGTGGAGCGCACGGATCTGAGCGTGCGTCACGTGGCACGGCTGACCCGGCAGGAGGTGCAGTGGCTGGCCGACGAGGGCGGGATCAGCGACGTCTTGCGCGGCGCGGGGTACAGGCCGAAGCCGAAGGAGTAGGGGCTTCGCTTTTCGCCGCGACTGGTCCTCGCGGCCTGACCCATGAACCTCCCGTCGGGCGTGCATGCCGGCCTGGTCGGTGGGCTCGCTCGCGTATGGGTTTGGGCCCCGACTGGCGGTTATCTGGCTGGGCGGCGTAGGGTGAGCGGGTATGAGGACGCGGTACACTGCAAGGGTCGCCATCTGCTTGGCGTGGCTCGCGGTCGGCGCCTGTGACGGCACCAGCGCAGGGGCCCCCGATATCGGCACCATCGTGCGCATCGGCACCCAGCCTCCAGGATCGGAGGACCCCAGCGAGGTCGATCTCCTCGGGCCGCACGACGAACTCTCGCTCGTCTTCGGCCACCAGGGCTCGTGGATGGTCGTGCTCACCGCGGTGTTTGAGAACTATCCGTTCGACCAGGCGGTGTATGTCATCGGACTCTACGAGGGCGACATCGCGCTGGCGGAGTTGCGCTTCCGCAGGCCGCGCTCCGTGACACGTGAGAGCAGCGGAATCGCGTATATATACAACATCTTTCTGGTCACCGAGCCCTATGAGCTCTTCGCCAACCGCGAGCTCGTGCTCCGGCTTGAGACCACCGCACCCGACCTCACCGAGACCACGACAGTCGAATTCCCCGTCCTGGTGCGCCCCGGCAAGAGCCCTTGACCATCGACGTCGCGGCCACCCTGAAGGTCGCTCCGTCCTGCCTGCGGCACACCTGGGGCTCCGTTGCCTCCGCCCGCTCGCTGTTCAGGGGTTCGCCGAGTCGGCGGTGACCTGCAGCACCTGGTCGACGGCCACGCCCGAGACGGTCGTGACGGCGCCGTGCGGCCAACGTACCTCCACGACGACCGGAGCGGGATCGTCGCCAAGGCCGAAGTGTGCTCGAATCGCCGAGTGACCCGATACCGCATACTGGCCCGTCAGCTCCCGAAAGCGCTCGCCGCCTCCCGCGTGGCGGACCACCACCGTGGCGCCGAGGACCGGCCGGCCACGGAGGTCCCGCGCCACGACCTGTAGCCATCGACCCGCCTTGGGCACGTCATTCCAGTAGATGGCGACCGGCTGATCGTGTTCGACCACAACAAAGTCCAGGTCTCCGTCCGCGTCGAGGTCTCCGGTCGCTACGTTGATCTGGTCCCAGTCAGCGCGGTAGCCGGGCAGGTGCGGTATCTCGGTGGCGGCAAATGTCGCGTCCCCCCGATTCATCAAAAGCGAATGGAACTGAATCGGAGCGCGCTCGGGCCAATAACAGCTCGCCGTCTCCGTGTTGGCGGGCGTAACGAAAGCACCGGGCGCTGCGACCAATGAATTACTGACGAAGAGGTCTACGGCGCCATTGTGGTCGATGTCCCCTGCGCCAATACCCCAGCTTATGGTGCGATCCGTCGCGACCGCCACCCCCGAGATCAGCGACGCGTCCTCGAACGTGCGACACGTGCTCTGGAGATGGAGACGATCCGGGCCCACATCGGTCATGTAGATGTCGTTGCGTCCATCGCCGTCGAAGTCCGCAGTCGCGATTCCCATGGTGTGCGTGGGCTCAGCCAGGCCCGCGGTCGCGGCGGACTCGACCCACCGCCCCTTCTCCGACACGAACAACGCATTGGTTCCGAAGTCCTCACCCAGTAGCACCTCCGGCCGTCCATCCAGGTTGAAGTCGCTCTGGTGCGAGACGAGCCATTGCCCGTTCGCGCTCGCTGCGCACGGCCGGTTCTCGTCGCGCCAAAACTCGCCCTTACCGTCGGCAATGGAACACGCGGACCATCCGACCAGCTCGAACAGCGGTTTGAGAAACACGTTCTCGCCGTGACCCGGGTCGCTCGGATGCGAGAAGGCGAAACAGTCGATGAACTCCCCCGACCCCCCGGCCACGATGTCCAACGGAGGCTTGCCGTCGAGGTCCAGCGGCATGATGAAGCGGATTGGCACCAGGGGGGCCGAGGGATTGAACTCCACAACGTCCGTCGTCGCGACGTAAGTGCGAGGTGCGACCGTGCGAAGTGAGAGGATCGACGAGGTGGACCCGATAAGGATATCCAGATCGCCGTCGTCGTCGATGTCGAACGCCGTGCAACTCCAGATCGAGTACGAGCCGACCGGAATCTCAACCGTGCTCTGATCCGAATCCTTCGTCATCGGGCCCCAGACAATCGTCGCTGTCGTGTTCGGCGGCTGGCCATGGGTCGTGTAGAGCAAGTCGAGCGCTCCGTCGCCATCCAGATCCTCGACGACGAGGCAGCGCGCGCCCATCTTGCTGGGCGAGAGCGCGCTGAGGCGCAGGTCCCCGTACGCCACGAGGCTGGCCGGGCTCGCGACGGGCGCCGGGGCGCACACCCGGCATCCGTCGTTCGGGCCGTCGAGAATGCTCCTGGGTTCGACGGCATCCGGCGGGCCGGCGTCGCCGGTGCTTTCGGGCGACGTGTCGAGCAGCGCATCCGACGGTGGCGACGCGGCGTCGACCTCGACCGCATCGACTTCCGGTCCGCTGACCGAGGGCCCCGCAGCAGTACACCCCACCAAGAGCGCCACGGCGCACGCAGCAACGAGTCGGGGCGCATCCCAGCGGGCGCGCACAGACCTGGATTTAGCGCAGTCACCGCCACGCAGGTTCGCCTCTGTCGTGGCTGCCCCCATGCTGCGTGTCCCCACCTCTTGGTTCCGTGGCCCGCAGCGGGCCGCGAGCCAGCATCGCCTCTACGCGTTATCCATGTGACCGAGGGCGATTCACCTTCCACCATACACGGCGCAATCTGCCGCAGCAAGGACGCGCGGTCGCCCCGTGGAGGGCGACCGTAACCCTTCGTGCCAACGGGCAGTGAGACCGGGGCTCACGGAAAATAGAGAGCATCGGAGGGAGCTCGCCGGCTCGGTGGTCGCGCCTCTGCCGACTGGGGTTTCAGCCCCTAGGTCAGGTCGTCGAGCACGGGGAGGGCGGGCAGCACGCGGCGGCTCAGCTCGCTCGAGAGCAGGCCGCTGGGGTCGAGGTGGCGCTTGATCGCGGCGAAGGCGGCGACCCGCTCGGGGCCGAAGCTGGCGAGGACCTGCTCGGGGCGCGCGACCGCGTCTTTGGCGAAGTAGAAGCGGCCGCCGCTGGCCACGACGAGGTCGCCGATGGCCTGGCCGAGCCTCCAGACCCGCTCGCGGTTTTTCGCCGTCACGCGGAAGTCCATCGCCATGGAGTAGCCGTCCAGCGCGTGGGACAGCAGGAACTCGTCGGCGCGGTGGCGCTTGAAGACGCCCAGGTACGGGGTGACGCCGTGCTCGTGGCAGGTCTCGAGGATGCGGCGCATCACCTGGCGCGCGCCGTCGGCGGGGATGAAGGGCTGCACCTGGATGAAGCCGCCCAAGCCGTAGGCGTCGCGCCAGCGCGGCACGTAGTCGAGCAGGAAGGCGAAGGCCACGTGGGACTGTAAAAACGTGCGCCCGGGCCGATCGAGGAGGCGCGACGAGGCGAACTTCGTGGCGTTGACGATGCGGATGCCGGCGTCGTTGACCCATGGGCGCAAGAGCCGCCACATCAGCCCGCGCGGGATGACGCCGAAGAAGCGGTCGGGGAGATCCTGGGCGTGGGGGTCCAGGGTGCGCGCGCTGTCGGGATCTTCGCCCGGGGCGAGGTGGTGGGCCGCGTGGATGACCGAGCGGCCGAGGCTCTTGCCGCGGGCGAAGCAGTCCGTCCAGCCGACGAGGTAGTCGGCGTCGGGCAGCCGCGCGTCGAAGGCGTCGAAGAGCGCGTCGAGGTTGGGGACGGCGAGGCCCTCGACTCGCAGGTTTCCCGAGTGGACGCGGTGGAGCTTCAGCCGAATTCGCGTGAAGGCGCCGAGCATCCCGAAGCCTCCGATGGCGGCCCGGAAGACGTCGGCGTTGTCCTCGCGCGAGCAGCGCAGCACCTCGCCGGCGGGCGTCAGCAGGTCGAAATCGAGGACGTGTTCGCCAAAAGGGCCCGCGCGGAAGTGGTTTTTGCCGTGGATGTTCATGGCGACGCAGCCGGCGATGGTCGGGAACATCGTCCCGGGGACCACCCAGGGCCAGTAGCCGTCGGCCATGGTCGCGCGCCACAGGCCCTCGATGGTCACGCCGGGCTCGACGTCGATGACGCCGGACTCGGGGTCCCAGGCGAGCACGCGGTCGAGCTTCTGGGTGTCGATGACGAGGTGGCCGCCATTGAGCGCCGCGTCGCCGTAGCTGCGGCCGGCGCCGCGAAAGGCCAGCGGGATGCGCTCGGCGGCGGCCTGCGACACCAGCGCCTTGAGGGCGTCGATGCTCTGGGGCGCGTGAAGGACCGCCGCCGAGCCCACGGCGCGCCCGAAGCCGTCCAGCGCCGCGCGCGGGCCGTTGGGGAGCGGCAACACAGCGCCGGGGCGTCGCCTCACCGGGTCACACGTTGGTGCGGCGGAACAGCCACGACGGGATGTTTCGCACGATGAAGGCGACCAGGGCCCAGCGTTTGGGCACATAGCCCGCGCGCGAGCCGCCCGAGGCCAGCGCGAGGCACTGGCGGGCGGCCACCTCCACCGGGATGGGGGCGAGCCCCGGCGGATGGCCTGCCAGATTGGCGCTCATGGCGGTGTCGACGAAGCCCGGCTTGACCGTGACGACGTCCACGCCGTAACGCGAGCAGCGGTTGCGCAGCGACTCCAGATAGGTCGTCAGCCCCGCCTTCGCAGTGCAATATGCCGGATTGGCGCGCCGGCCGCGCTCTCCAGCAATGGATGATATGCCTAGCAACGTCCCCGCACGGGCGCCTTCCATGTGCGCTGCGGCGGGGTTCAGCCACGCCATGGCGCCCAGCAGGTTTACGTCGATGGTCAGCCTGTCGCGCTCGAAGTCGTACTCGTGCTCGGCCACGGCCGGCAGAGCCCCCGCAGCGTAGACCAGCAGGTCCAGCCCGCCGAGCTCGGCGACGAGATCGTCGAAGAGGGCCGGGATGGCGTCGGTGTCGCACACGTCGTGGACTCGCACGATGGCGTGCCCGCCCGCCGTGGCGATCTCGGCTTGGGCCTCGGCCAGCTCGCCCCGCCGGCGGGCCAGGAGCGCAACCCTGGTGCCGCCAGCCGCTAGCTGACGCGCGATGGCGCGGCCGATGCCCGAGGAGGCTCCGACGATGATGGCAGTACGAAAACGCTGCACGGGTGATCCGTTCAGAATGAGAGTCGCGCGCCGAGACCCAGCCCGCCGCGCTCGACAGCGACCACCGGGGTCAACCGCGGCGCCGCCGCCTCGGTCTTCTGGCCTGCGCGGGGCTTTCTTACCAGGAAATAGATGCCCACGCCGGCCAGCGCCGCGCCGACGCCGTAGGACGCGAACGCCACAGCCTGCTTCGTCTCAGCTTTTCCCTTCAACGAATCAAAGCGCGCGTCGTCCGCGGTCGACAGGGGGTTGTTGTCAACCTCGCTGGCGTCCTTGGCGTCTTTGAACGCCAAGCCGTGAAGCACCGCGCCGACGACGGCCACCCCAAGCCCACCGCCGATGAGCGCCGCGCCGAGCGTCGGCTTGGGCCCCAAGCGCTCCGTGTCGCCTGGGCCGCCACCGAGCCGTAGCAGGGTCGCCTTCACCACGATCTCGCGGTCCGGCTCCACCACGATGCGCTCCTCAAAGGCCTGATATCCCCTCGCCTCCACGCGCACCGTGTGAACTCCGGCGGCCAGCGGCGTCGTCTCGAGGGGCGCGGCGCCCACCAGCTCGCCGTCGATGCGGATCGTCCCGCCCTGCACCGTCGTCACGACCGCGATGAAACCCTTGCGTGCGATCGGCGGCAGCACCAGCTCCACGTTCGGCTCCGACCCGGCGACCACGTCGATCTCCTCGGCGCCATCGACGTATCCGGGCCGCGTGCCGCTCACCTTCAGCCGGCCCGCGGGCACCCAGCGCTCAGCCGGCGTCACCAGGTGCGCCTCAAAGGGCCGGCCGTCGACGCTCAAGGTCAACTCCACCTGGGCCGGCGTCGAGGTCACGCGCACCAGGCCGTGGGTCTTTCGCAGCCGCGCCGGGATATCGACGACGCGCTTTTGGGCGTCGCCGGCGAACGTGTAGTCCTTGTCCATCTCCAGCGCCCGGCGAAACTCGTCCAGGGCGAGCGGAAGCTGCCCCAGCTCCTCATGGGCGCGCGCCAGGTTGTGCAGGATCTCGGGATGCGGATAGAGCTTGAACGCTCGGTCAAACAGCGGCACCGCCTCGGCGAACTTGCCGTCGCGCGCCTTCTCGAGGCCCTTTTCGACGAGCGCGCCCGCCTTGGCCTTGTCCGTGTCCGACTGCGCCGACGCCGGCGGGGCGGTGGCGACCAGCGCGAGCCCCAGCCCCAGCAGGCACACCGCAGAGCGCGCGCGACCGTGCGTCCGGTGCACCGCCTACTCCAGCGGGCTACAGATGAGCTGCGCCGAATCGAGGTACAGCCCCGAGCCGCCGCGCATGCCGGTCACCACGTAACCCTTGGGGCATTTCACCTCGTACGCCACGCCGCCTTCGCCGCCGGCCCGCGCGGTGAAGCGCGTCTTCGAACCCAGCGTGACCCGACCGCTGCTCGCCTTGAGCTTCTCCTCGATGTCGGCGGCGCTCATCGACCCGACCCGGTCGGCGACCTTGGCGTGCTCGGCCTCGTAGGCGAGCCCGGCGGTCTCCGCGTAGTCCACCACCTTGCGCCCGCCCGGCGCGGCTGCGTCGCCCCGCCCGGGCGGCCCCGCGGCCTCCGGCTCCGTCCGCGCGGTGGGATCGAGCCGCTCGCGGACGATCTCGTCACCGCCGGTGATCGAGACGGCGAGGTAGATCTGCGCGATGTCCACGTTCGGCGGGATGGGGCGCTTCTCGCCCAGCCGCGTCACGTAGCGGCCGCTGTCCACGGCGACGAAGTGGCTCTCGGTCCACAGCGACTTGCCGCCCTTCGGCCCCTGGTGCAGGGAAAATGTCAGCGGAAACACCCCCCCGACGGGGTTTCGCTTGGCGTCCTGGAGCTTGCCCTCATAGATGACCGTGCCGGTGGGTTCCGCAGCGGCTGCGGGCTCACCACCCGGCATCATCGCGGGGATCGTCAGCAAAAGAGCGCCTGTGAAGGTCGCGAACCATGCGCGCATCGTCTTCTCCCACGGCCACCAGAGCGCCGGCTGCCCAACCCGCGACGCCACGCGGTTCATCCCGGACGGGTCCCCGCCAGCCCTCGACGGGCCAAGCCTCGGTTTACGGGCGCCTCGCGTCGCTGTCAATCGCTTCCCCCGGCCGGTCGCGAGGCGAAAACCAGATAGCCCGCTTCGTGCGACACCACGTCGTGGGGGCCCAACGGGAAGGTGGGGAGCCACCAGACCGGGCGGGCGGCGACGATGGCGTTGGCCAGCGGGCCTGCGATCCGCTCGATGATCTCGGGCTGTGGTGCCGCGAAGAGCCCCGGCTGCGCTCCGGTGGCGTTCACCGTCACCGACTCCGGCGCGAGCCACACCGAGCGGTCGGGGCGGACCTCGAGCCCGGCGACGACCTCGAGTCCGGCGCGGAGCGTCGCCAAGCGCACGCTCGCCCCGTCGATGTCGGCGTAGAGCTCGAGGGTCCACGGCGGGATGGCCACCCGCGCGCGCGGGCCCGCCGCGCTCGTGTCGATGACGACCTGCGGCGGCGCGTCGGGCCAGACGCGCAGGGTGATGGCCGCGTCCGCCGGCAGCGCCGAGAGCGCCGGCCACCCCGGCAGAAGCTCGTCTGCGCGCCACCGGAGATCGCGGGAGGCGCGCTCGCCGCAGAGCCCGCCTGAGCGCCACAGCCCCCAGACGGCGTAGGCGAGCACATTGTCGGCGAGCAGCAGCGCCGCGTCCGCCGCGACCTGGGGGATCGACTGCGCCGCTGGCGGCGCCAGCACCTCCCCGACCGCGCAAGGGTGCCCTCTCGCCTCGATGGCCACCGCGTAGGGCACGTTGAGGCGCCCCCCGGCGATCTGCCACCAGTTTCCCTGCTCGGCCTCCGACGCTCGAACGCGCGCGCGCAGCCAGCCCTCGCCCACGCCATCGATGAACTGAGCGGTCGCGTCCGACGACACGTCGAGCCCGAGAGCGCTCGGCACCGTGTCCGCCAGGGTGGGGCCCAGCGCCGCGAAGGCCTCAGCCCCCACCGCGTCCAGCAGGGCCTGGGCCAGGTCCGGGTCCGCTGAATCCGTGAACCTCGCCCCGGAGGCCGCCGCCAGGTCCGGGCAATCACTGAGATCGATCGTCGCCTCAGGCGCGTCGAGCGTCACGTCGCTCAGCCCGCCCGCGTGGATCCGCCCCAGCTTGCTCCGGGTCAACGCGAGCCGCCCGCGCAGCAGGCCGTGCTCGAACCCGACGGTCACCTCACACAGGGCCCGCCCGCCCGCTTCGACCGTCATCTCGAGCGGCTGTAGAGCGGTCGCGATCTCGAGGACGACGCCCAAGGGATCCACCTGGAGCTCCACCGGCCCGGTGTGCAGCGCGGCGGCCTCGAACCCGACCGTCAGCGTGGACTCGTCGGGGACGGCGACCGCGCTCCCTTGTGCGCCAGCGTCGAAGATCAGCCCGTCGGGATAGGCCTGCCCGAGGTCTTTCGCGATGGTCTGCGCGGCGACGCGCCACCCGGCCTCACCCATGACCAGGACCATCCCGTTCGCGGTCGCCGGGGTGTTCGTCGGCGCCTCGGTGCTCAGCCCGTGGGCCCAAAACCCAGCCGCGCACCCCCCGGCGCCGGCCCAAGCCGCCACCGCCGCTGTGCCCAAGGCCAGCGCCCGCCACCTGCGAAGCCTGCGCCCCATCACGGCGACCCCGCCGCGGGCACGTCGAAGACCGCCAGCCGGGTCCTCAAGCTCCCGTCGCCGCGCCACGCGCCGTACGCCCCGCGAATCCGGCCGTCGGGCGCGATCTGGAAGTCCAGGTGGCCCCCTGGCGCCAACCCGGCGAGGTCCGCGACACCGGTGACAGCCACGCCGCTCACGGTGGCGTGGCGGATAACCAGGCGCCCCGCGTCGAGGTAGACCATGTGCGCGACGCCCTGCGGGTCATAGCGCAGCGCCACATGCTGGCCGACGGGGTTGTGCCGCATGCTGCCGGTCGCCGCGTCCGCGTAGACCCCGTCGTCCACGCGCAGGGGCCCGCTGCTGGCCCCCGTCGGCGCCAGATAGCGGAGCTGGCCGCGCGTCGCGTCGTAGTAGGCGACGCCGACGCGCCGCTTCGGGTCCAGCGCCAGGCTCGCGAATCGCCCGACGTCGCCGGTGTCCATGCCCGTGATGGGGTCCCACCCGTCGAGGACGCTGACCCGCCACGCGCCGGCGGTGTCCCGCACCGCGAGGTCGAGGTCCCCGCGCGCTCGATCGTAGAAGGCGACGCGCGGCTCGCCAGCCACCAAGCCCAGCGCGGCCCACTCGCCCCGGTTCGTCTCCACGTCGCCGCACCCGTCGGGTCGCGGGCAGCCGTCGATGTCGCGGCTCTCCCAGCCGCCGCCGGGCGCGCGCTCGGCGTACCGCAGGCGCTTGCGCCCTTGGTCGCGGTAGGCGACGTGGACGCGGCCGTCCTCGCCGAGCGCCAAGCTCGAGTGCGTGCCGCGGTCGAAGTCACCGCCCCCGTCGACCAGCTCCACCAGCGGCTCGCCCGTCGCGGGGTAGCGCGCCCACATCAGCGCGTGCGCGTACCCGTCGTACCAGGTCAAGTGGACGGCGCCGTCCGCGGCCACGGCGACCGAGGGCCACCGCCCCGCGTCGGCGTCCACGGGGTGGTGGTCTTCGATTCGCCAGCCGGCGACGATGCGATCGGTGAACGCGCCGTCGCTCTCTTCGGTGCGCAGCACGAGGTTGGTGTAGCTCGTGTCGTAGGTCGCGATCACGAGGCGCCCGTCCGCTCGCAGCGCGACGCGCGTGAAGCGCCCCAGATCCCCGCTGGCCTGAGGCGATTGGACCGGCTCGCACTGGCCGGCGCGGCACACCTCGGTGAGGCCGCAGCTCGCGTCGGTGCACGCCGCGTCGCCGCCGCCACCGCAGCCGCCCACGGCCACGCCCAGCAGCGCCAGCCCGGCCCAGATCCTGGTGAAGCACCCCATTGTGCGTCAGGCTATGCACACGGCCCCGATGGATCAACAATCCCCGGCGTTGGCCCCTCGCGAGATCGAAGCCTCCGCTCGGCCGTCCCACACCGGCGCGCGGCGTCTCGCCCCCGCTCGCGCCAGCCGCTCGACCCGCGGAGCTCACCCAGCCCATGAACGACACGCCCGAAAAGCCCACCTCGCCGCCGCCCCCGGACCCGTCACGACCGCCGTCAGACGACAGCGACCTGCCCCTGCGCAGCCCGCTGGAGGTCGCGCGCGAGCTGTCCGCCGCGCAGTCCACCCACGTGCTGGGGAGCCCCGCGTCCGGCCCAGGCGTCCCCGGCGCGCCCGGCGACGGCACGGTGGCGGACCTCGGCCCGCCGTCGCCCGTGGTCGAGCAGAGCCCGACCATGCCGGACGAGGCGCGCTCGACGAACGTCCGCGGCGAGCCCGACGACAACGACGCGCTGCACGCCCGCATCATGAAGCGGCTGGAGCAGGGCGACACGGCACCCGCCGCCGACCCGCTGCTCGGCGCCGAGATCGCCGGGCGCTTCCACGTCATCGCCAAGATCGGCGAGGGCGGCATGGGTGCGGTGTATCGCGCGCGCCAAAAGAACATGGACCGCGACGTCGCCATCAAGGTCCTGTTGGGCCGCGTCGCCGATAACCCCACCATCGTCCGGCGCTTCCACCTCGAGGCCCTCGCCGTCTCGAAGCTGAAAAACCCCCACACCATCCAGATCTACGACTTCGGCGAGACCGAGACCGAGCAGCTCTACATCGCGATGGAGTTCCTCGACGGCTCCTCGCTCCACGACGTGCTGAAACGCGAGCGTGTGCTCTCGGTGCGGCGCTCGTTGCGCATCGCCGAGCAGATGGCGCGCAGCCTCCGCGAGGCCCACGGCAAGGGCATCGTCCACCGCGACCTCAAGCCCGACAACGTCTTCCTGATCTCGGTCGGCGAGGACCCGGACTTCGTCAAGGTGCTGGACTTCGGCGTCGCGAAGCTGCGCGAGAGCTCCGACGAGGGCGGCACGGTCACCAAGACCGGCACCATCTTCGGCACGCCCAAGTACATGTCGCCCGAGCAGGCCGGCGGCAAGTCCATCGACGCCCGCTCCGACCTCTACGCCATCGGCATCATGCTCTACGAGATGGTCGCCGGCACGGTGCCCTTCAACTCCGACAACTCCTTGGGAATGCTCATCAAGCACATCCAGGAGCCGCCGACGCCCGTGGAGGACATGCGGCCCGACCTGGTCTTCCCCGAAGAGCTCAAGATCCTGCTGGAGCGCCTGCTCGCCAAGAGCCCCGACATGCGCCCGCAGAGCGCAGAGGCGCTGATCCGCGACATCGGGAAGATCGTCGACGGCCTCGACGACATCTACCGAAACGTCGTGACGTCCGACGAGGCGGCGCGCATCGGGCTCGAGATCGCGACGACGCCGCGGACGCGGCAGAACACGCGCCTCAACGACAGCGCGCCCGAGATGGTCCCGACCCTCGGCAACGTCACCGGGCAGCTCGCGCCGTCGGCCGCCGACCTCGCGACGCCGGCCGACAAGCGCTGGCGGGTCGCCCTGGCCGCCATGGTCTTACTCCTGGTCCTCACGTCCACGGCGGTCGGCGGCGCCTACGTGAGCCTCGAGCCCCTGCCCGAGTCCTACCGCGGGTTTGCGCCCCTGGCCGTCGCCGAGGTCGCCGAGGTGCCGTCGGCCGCCGTCGAGCTGGTCACGGTCGCCGTCAGCGTCGTCCCGCGCGACGCCGAGGTCTATAAAGACGGCGTAAAGCAGGAGCTCTCAGGCGAGTTCATGCTCAAGCGGGTGCGCCTGGCCGCGCCTGAGAAGCTCGTCTTCAAGGCCAAGGGCTATAAAGACGCCGAGCGCACCTTCGAGTTCAAAGACGACAAGACCGAGCGCGTCGAGCTGACCTCGCTCGAGCCGCCCAAGCCCAAGGTCGCCATCGACACCACCCCCGACCAGTCGGCCACCAAGCCGACGGTCAGGAGGCCCGCGGCCGACAAGCCCGCGGCCGACAAGCCCGCGACCGCCGCGACGCCGCCGCCCGAGGAGAAGCCCTTCGTCTTCAACCCCGGCAAGGTCAACGACACCAAGAAGGCGCCGATCTCGGGCGGCTCAGGCGGCACGAAGAAGGCGCCGTTTTAGCGGCGTCCGATGAGCGCCCTCAGCGTCTGAAGAGCGCCCGCGCTCGGCGGCTTGCTAGAGCGTCTTGGCGCAGCGAAAGCCCACGTTGAACTTGGTGTCGTCGGTGTTCGCGTAGTTCAGGCGGTAGTCGCTGCGGAACTGGCAGCCGTTCTCGGCGTTGATCTGCACGTTGCCGCCGCGGATCATCGGTCCGAGCGGGCCGTCGGCGAGCGTCGCGGTCAGGGACTCCAGGGACACCGAGACGCCCGGCGGGTACTCGACGCAGAAGGGGGTGCTCTGGGCCGTGCCCTCGCAGATGTAGAAGCAGGGCAGCGTGCCGTTGCCGCTGGGATCCTGCACGCAAGCCTCGCAGAACTTACTGTCCTGCTTGCACTGAGCCTGCTCATCGGCGGGCTTGGTGTCGCACTCCGCTCGCTGGATGCAGGGTGGCGGCAGCTTCTCCTTGCACGTCGTCACCTTCGGCGCGTACTGCGTGTCCACCCACTCCGAGGCGTTGCCGAACATGTGGTTGATGCCCTGGCCGCCCTCCATGACGATGTCTTTTCCCGGCTGGTCGGTGCGGTCCATGAGCTGGTCGTTTCGGCACGCGCTGGAGGTGAAGTCGCTGCTGCGGCAGTCCGAGAGCACGTTGACGCCCTCGGCGGGGTAGATGCGGTTTTTGCCCTCGTCGGGGTTGCCCTTGGCGACGCGCTCCCACTCGAACTCGGTCGGCAGCCGCCTGCCCACGAACTCGCAGTAATCCTTGGCCTGCTGCCAGGTGACGTTGACCACCGGGAACTGCTCGAAGCGCCCGCGGCCGTAGTAGTCCTGCTGCTCGGTCGCCACCGCGTTGTCGAAGGGCGGGCTGCTGCATTTCCCGGCCGCCACGCAGTACTCGTACTGGAGGTTGGTGACCTCGTGCTTGTCGATGGCGAAGGCCGCCAGCGTCACCTGCACCTGCGGGTAGATCGTCGGCACCCGCCCGGCGGTCTCGCAGGGGTCGACCTTGCCTTCGAGGACGCAGGGCCCCGACTGGCCGAACATGTAGGTCAGGCCGCTCTTGATCTCGACCATCTCGGTCGGCAGCGGCGGGACCATGCCCTCAGCACAGCCACCCAACGCCGCGGCCGAAGCGCCACAGGCCACCATCGCGTTTAGAATCAGGCGTCGCATCGCATCACCCTTCACGGCTAAAAATCCACGCGAGCGCCAGCAAATCCGCCGTTCGGATTCGCGCCGACCAAGGGGGTAAACACCGGCTGCGGCCCGCCGCCCGACAGCTTGTCCTTCGGTTTGACTTTCTTGCCGCCGGCGTACTCCCAGATGATGAGCGCCAACCCCAGCGCGCCGAGACCGCCGCCGAGGCCATAGCCGAGCTTCTCGCGGAAGGCCCAGTCGTCGAACTCCTTGGTGCCGGCGAACTTGGTGTCCGCCTGCTTGGCCGACAGCACGCCGCCCACCGTCATCGCCGCGCCCAGCGCCAGCGAGGTCCAGCCCAGCGGGCCCTTGGCCGTCTTCTGGCGCTCGCGCAAAAACAGGCTGCCGCGCACCTTGTAGGCCTCGTTCGCGACCACGGAGATCTCGGTCGAGTAGGTGTTGTAGTCCTCTTTGCTCATCGTGATCTGGTGGAGCCCCTCCTCGAGCTGGATCTCCTCGCCGTAGGGCGTCAGGCCGATGTTGCGGCCGTCGATGAAGATCGTCGCGCCGCGGATGTTCGAGCCGATGTGGACCGTGCCCACGCGCCGGAACTTCTCCATCTCAAACACGAGCTGAAGGGGCTCGCCGGGGCGCACGACGACCTCGCGCTTGATGGGCGAAAACCCAGTCAGATCCAGGTAGAACGTGTAGGTCCCCGCGTCCATCCGCGTCGAGTACGGCGTCTGGCCCAGCAGCTTCGACGCGTCGTCGATGCGGATCTGCGCGCCCGGCGGCTTCGAGTCGATGCGCACCTCGACCTTGGCACCCAAGCGGCACTTGGTGATGCTGTTGCGCACGTCGACCGAGTCCGGCGCCGGGGTGCCGTTCTCGGCCGTGAAGGCGTCGAGGTAGGCCTGGTAGTACTCCACGCAGTTCTGCGAGTCGGCCAAGCGCTCGTAGGACTTCGCGATGTTGTAGAGGGTCGCCGAGGCCGGGTAGAGCTCCTGCGACTTCTTGAAGTTCTCGATGGCCGCTGAGTAGAGCTCGGCATCGAAGAGGCGCTGGGCCTCCATGTAGAAGTCGGCGGCCTGGCGCTTGGCCTCTTCGGTGGGCTCGGCCGCGTGGACGGGCGCTGGGTGCGCCACGGCCACCGCGAAGAGAGCGGCTACGGCAACGAGGCGGAGGACGGTCGGCATGAACGGCTCCCGCGAGGGTGGGGACGAGCCCGGACCTTAGACGCAGCCCCAAGCTCTGTCAACGGATCCCACCGGTCGGTCGCGAGCCGTTGCGCCATATTTCAACGGCGCGATCAAGCGGTTCGGGCACGCGCGGCGCTCAGTCGGCGGCGCCGCTCTGGGCTCCGATGGCCAGCACCATGATGCCGCCTTCCAGCACGCGGCCCGCCTGAAAGAAGAGCCCACCGTCCTTGACGTTGACCGTGGTCTTCAGCCCATCGACGGTCAGGTGAACGCGCACGAACCCCTTCGAGGTGCCGAGGTAGCTGAGCTCCAGCTCTTTGCCGCCGGGCAGCGGCATCTTGCCCGTCGCGTCCTGGGCGACGGCCAGCGCGCGCGAGTCCAGGCGCTTGAAGCTCTTGTAGCCCGCAAACGACTTCTGCAGGTACGCCTGAAGCTTGCCGAGCGCCGGGTCCGAAGCCCCCTCGGACTTGCTGGCCTGAATCACGGTCACGTCGAAGGTCGCCGTGCCGCCGCCGCCAGCGCGCGCGGGCGTGCCGACAGAGACGCCGAGCCCGCCGATGATCAGCGCTGCCCCTAGCACGAACGTCCGACGCGTGATGCCCATGTTCAGCTCCTCCGGTGGCCTACAGGCCCTTCTCAGGGGTGGTCGTAGCACCCTCGTCCACGATGTGCCACACGACCATCGGCGTGTCCGGGTCGTTCTGATGGTCGATGACCACCTTGCCGTCCGCGGCCTCGAAGTCTTCCACCGACGCGGCGTTTCGGCCAGCGACCACCTCGATCTCCATGTCGCGGCGCGGGTGGGTCGTCGTCGTCGTCGTCGCCGGCTGCCCGCCCGCGACCTGTGGCGCGCCACCCGGGACCACCGAGGGCCCGTCGCCTTGGGAGAACATGGCGCTCGCGACGAGCGCGGCCACGGCGGCGGCCATCACGAAGGCCGCTACGGGTCGCTCGAACCGGAAAAACTCGCCCATCCACCCAGACAAGCGCTCGAAGGCGCCCGTCTGCCCAGCGCTCTGCGTCGCTGCGGTCGCCCCGACCCCGCGCAGCGCGCCCTCCGCGTCGAGGCGCGCCATGACGCCGTCGAACACGCCGTCCAGCTCCACGTCGGCCACGTCGGCCTCAAACGCCTCCCGAGCCAGCGATCGCACCGCGGCGAGCTCGGCGAGCTCGGCGACGCAGTCAGGGCAATCCGCCAGCGCGGCCTGCACCCGTGCGGTCTCTTCGGCCCCCAGCTCGCCGTCGGCGAAGGGGAGCAGGACCTTCTGTAGTTCCTGGCAGTTCATGATGACCACCTCGATGATAGCAGAGCTTGAGCAGGCTGTGCGCTACGGTTCATGACGACAGATACCCTTGAAGAGCCGCCTGAAAATTCTTCCGCGCGTGGAAGAGCCGGCTCATCACGGTGCCCTTGGGGATCTCGAGGACGTCGGACAGCTCCTCGTAAGACAGGCCGTCCACTTCGCGCAGGACGAGGATCTCGCGGTGCGGTTCGCTCAGCGTCTCGAGCGCCTCGCTCATGTGTTCGCGCAGCTCTTGGCGCTGGAGCGCCTTTTGGGGTGAGTCGATGTGGATCGAGGCCAGGGTCGGGCCGTTGGTGAAGCGATGGGCGCCGTGGGACATCGCGTCGTCGTAGTCGACCTCCGCGGCCCGCTTGGCCTTGCGCTTTTTGTCGATGCAGAGATTCACGACGATCCTGTACATCCACGTGTAGAACGCGGAGTCGCCTTTGAAGTTCGGCAGGTGCTTGTAAACTTTGACGAACGCATCCTGGGTGACGTCCATCGCGGTGTCGGGGTTTCTGACGATGCCGAACGCGACGGAGTAGACCCGGCGCTGATACCGCTCGACCAGGACCCGAAAGGCCTTGTGGTCGCCTGCGACGATGCGTTCGACGAGCTCGCGATCATCTTCGTGACCCAAGATGTGTCTCTCCAACCATGGGCGACCTGACGTGGCCCGCGGGTCGATATTCACTGGCTCGTAGCGTGCGCTGCCGAACTCGCGCTGAGGCGTTGGGGCCCGCGTCAGCGCGATGAACATCCCAGCACAGCGGGGCCGGGCCGGCAACATCGGCCGGCGCAGAACCATGTCGCCGGTGCCTCCGCAGTTGACCCCGCGGCGCGGCACTCGGATCATGGCGCCTCCCCAGGCCCGAGGGCGCGGTGAACCAGGACCCGATCGAGCGAATCAGCGACTACCTGAGCGGGCTGCGGCGCCGACTCGACGGGCTCGGCGCGGGCGAGGCGGTGTGGGCGGCGGTCGCGTGCGTGGGGCTGGCGCTGCTCGCGGGGCTGTTGGTGGCGGGGCTGCTGGGCGCCGGCCCGGGGCGTTGGGGCTGGTTGCCCATCGGCGCCGGGCTGGTCGGCGGCGCCGTGGCGGCCGTGGTGCTGTGGCGGCGACCGCGCGACGGCCGGGCCAGCGACGAGGCCTTGGCCCGCTGGGTCGAGGCGCGGGTCGGCGGGCTCAACTCGGGGCTGATCACGTCGGTGCAGGCGGGCGAGGCGCTGCGGACCGGCGACGTGCACGCGTGGCCCGGGTTTTCCGAGAGCCTGGCGCGGGCTACGGCGTCGGAGACCGCGCGGCGGCTCGAGACGGGGGCCGCGGACGGCCTCGTGGACACCGCGCGGCGGCGGCGGCTGGCGCGGCTGGCCGGGGCGGTCGTCGCCGGCGGGCTGGCCGCGGTGGCGCTGAGCCCTGGGTTTTTTGCCGACGGCGCCCGCGCCCTGGTGGCGGCGCCGCCTCAAGCGGCCGACCCCGGCGTGCAGGACGTCGAGGTCGCGGTCAGCGATCTGGCGCTGCATCTGGTCTATCCGGCGTATCTCGATCTCCAGCCGCGGGATGTCGCGCGGTCCAGCGGCGATGTGAGCGCGGTGACGGGCACGGAGGTGAGCTTCTCCGGCAAGGCGCTCAAACCCGCGACCTCGGCGGTCATGGAGCTCGAGAGCGACCCGGAGTCCCGGTGGCCCGTCGAGCTGGAGGAGGGCGGCGTCGTCCGGGGGCTGTTTCGGGTGGGCAGCTCGGACCGCTACCGCTTCTTGCTGACCGGGGCGGACGGGGTGGTGTCGCGGGAGAGCCGCTGGCGCAGCATCGAGGCGCGGGCCGACCTCGCGCCGGACATCCGGCTGCTCTTGCCGGAGGCCGACCTCGAGGTGCACCCCGATGAGGACGTGTCCTTCCTTTATGAAGGGATCGACGACCACGGGCTCGACCGCATCGAGATGGTGGTGAGCCGAGATGGCGGTGAGCCGGAGCGCAAGCTCTTGCGGGCTGCGGCGGGCGAGCGGAGTGCTCGGGGCAACGAGGTGCTGGCGATCGGGCCGCTGGGGCTCGAGCCGGGCGATGGCGTCGACGTGTGGTTTGAGGCGACCGACCGCAACTCGGTCAGCGGGCCGGGGGTCGGGAAGTCGGGGGTGCGGCGGCTGACGATGCACAGCCCCGAGGCCGAGCACGAGGAGCGGCTGGCCGACATGGAGCGGCTGATCGACGAGCTGCTGGCGGGGCTGGCGGAGCGGCTGGAGAGCCCCATCGACGGCGAGGATACCCTGGAGGTGCCTCGCTATGTGGCGGCCCAGCAGGGTGTGTCGGCGGTGGTCGGCAGGGCGCTCGAGAGCTTTCGGCGGCTGGTGGAGGCCTTGGCGACCGACGTGCTGGCGGCCGAGGGGCTACAGGAGTCGCTGGCGGCGGTCTTGGGGCGGCTGACGACGCACTACGACCAGGAGGCGGCGCAGTTGCGGCAGGCGGGGTCGGGCGAGGGCATGACCCGGCGGCCCGTGGAGTTGCTCGCGGTGCTGGTGGCGCTCAACGACGAGGGCACCACCGAGCTGGAGAACGCCATCTGGACGATAAAAGAAGCGCTGGACCAGGGCCGCAAGGATCGGCTGCTCGAGAGCGGGCGGGATCTGCTGGATGCCCAGGCGGACCTGATGAAGCTCTTGGAGCAGATGCGGGACGCGCCGACCGACGCGCTGAAGAAGGACGCGGAGCGGAAGCTCGACCAGTTGATGAAGAAGCTGGCGGCGATGCAGAAGGATCTCGGGAAGCTCGGGGAGAAAAGCCCCTATGAAAACCAGAACATGCAGCAGGATCCCAGCGACACGCAGAAGAACATGAGCTCCATAAGCTACCAGGCGGAGGAGATCCGGAAGCTCCTGCGCGAGGGCAAGGTCGAGGAGGCGATGAAGAAGCTGGAGGAGCTGAACCGGCAGACCCAGG
>CAZNZH010000001.1:14358-31446 GCA_964577445.1 uncultured Myxococcales bacterium | reverse complement strand
ACACATTTCGGGCAAAATGTGTAGTCGGGCGCCAGACGCCTGTCGTGGGCTCTTTCACCACAGAGTGTGTGGTGGGACGCTCAGAAGTGGTGATTTTCTCTACACAAGCTGCCGGTGACTCTTCCGGGGTACAGCCCGAGATCCCTTGATCGGAGCGAGATCGGGCGGGTTGGCGTGGTTCTTGCTCTGGCTGAGAGCCGCACACTGGCGACGCGGGAGGGCGGGGACATGGGACTATCAAGTGTAGCGCGGATGGTGGCGGCTGGGCTGGTCACGGCTGGGCTGCTGGCGGCTTGCGGCGGCGTGGGCGACGGGCGGCTTGAGGGGCCTGGGCCGGTCACCGGGCACACCGAGGTGCTGAGCTCAGCGCTCGAGGTCGACGCGGCCACCCTGCGCGGCGAGGTGGTCGGTGACGCGCTCGTGGTGAACATGCAGGTGCGGCGGCTCGCGGCAAACACCGTGGCTGGCGTCGCCAAGATCCGCGTCGAGGACCTCGCCGGCGCGGTGCTGTCGAAGGGCGAGGCGCCCTTTGTGCTCAAGGCCGCCAGCACGACTGTGGAGGTCAGCCTGCCCAAGGCCGGCCTGCCCGCGCCCGGCGCTGACGAGGCCGGCGCGGTCGTCCGCTGGGAGCTCGACGTCGACGGCCCCGACGCCATCGGCTACCGGAGCCTGCTCTACGTGCTGCCCAAGGCCGACCTCCAGGCCCGCCTGCCCGACCGCCTGCTCGTCGGCGCGGCCACCCAGGTCCGCGTCTTCGCCGTCGACCCCACGACCGGCAAGCGCCTCGCCCATACGCCCGTCACCCTCGTGTTGGCGCCCTCGCCCGACGCTGAGGAGGCCGGCGCCACCGCCGACCCCATCGTCGTCGCCGCGGTGACCGACGAGGACGGGACCGCCGTGCTCTCGGTGCCCGCGCAGCCCGAAGACGGCAGCTACGTCTTCACGGTCGCGGCCGGCGGCGACGCCTACGCCCTGGCCCTGGCCGAGTCCGACGTCCAGATCGAGCGCTCCCACCGCGTCCTGGTCACCACCGACAAGCCCATCTACCAGCCCGGCCAGACCATGCACCTGCGCGCGCTGGCCCTTCGCCAGCCGGACCTCGCCGCCGAGGGCGGGCGCCCGCTGACCTTTGAGGTCTACGACGGCAAGGGCAACATGGTCTTTCGTAAGTACGCGGACACCAACGAGTTCGGCGTCGCGGCCACCGACTTCAAGCTGGCCAACCTCGTCAACGAGGGCAATTACCAGCTCAAGGCCATCTTGGACGGGACGACCACGACGCGCACCGTGAAGGTCGAGCGCTACGTGCTGCCGCGCTTCCGCGTGAACGTGTCCACCGACCGCGAGTTCTACCTCGTCGGCCAGACCATCAAGGGCGTGGCCGACACGCGCTACTTCTTCGGAAAGCCGGTCGCCGGCGGGGCCATCTCGGTGGTCGGCACCAGCTTCGACGTGGACGCGCAGCAGTTCGCGAGCTTGACCGGCGTGACGACCGCCGACGGCCTCTTCGCGTTCGAGATGAAGCTGCCAGACTACCTCGTCGGCCAGCCCATCGAGGGCGGCAACGGCCAGGTCGCGCTGCGGGTCGAGGTCACCGACGGCGCCGGCCACAAAGAGGGCGCGGAACGCCCGGTGGTCGTCGCGAAGAGCCCGGTCAACCTGGTCGCCATCCCCGAGAGCGGCGTGCTGGTGCCGGGGCTTGAGAACTCCGTGTACCTCTTCGCCACCGACCCGCTCAATCGCCCCGTGGACGCCGCGCTCCAGGTGACCGTCGGGGGCCAGCCCGTCACGGTCGAGGCGCTGGGGACGGGCCTCGGGCGCTTCGCCGTCACGCCCACGGGTGCGGTCACCGCCGTCGCCACCGCGCAGGTCGCGGGCGGTGAGAAGACCACCGAGACCCTCGCCCTGGACCTGACGGCCGGCTCGGCCAGCGGCCTGCTGGTGCGCTCCGACCGCGCGCTCTACCGCGTCGGCGACACGGCGACGGTGCAGATCTTCTCGACCGGCGTCGGCGGCCGCGTCTTCCTCGACGTCATCAAGGGCGGCCAGACGATGCTGACCCAGACGCTGCCGCTGGTGAACGGCATGGCGACAGCGCAGCTCGACCTCGACAACGGGCTGCTGGGCGACGTGCTCATCGAGGCCTACCAAGTGGGCGCCGACGGGGCCATCTCGCGCGACAAGAAGCTGGTGTTCGTGCAGGACGCGCGCGGACTCGAGATAGCGATCACGCCGGGTGCGGACAGCTACCGGCCGGGCGAGGAGGCCACGCTGACCTTCGACGTGAAGGACGCCGAGGGCAAGCCCGTGGTGGCGGCGCTGGGCGTCCAGATCGTCGACGAGGCGGTCTTCGCCATCGCCGACAGCCAGCCGGGGCTCTTGGAGAGCTACTTCATGGTGCAGGAGGCGCTGCAGACGCCGCGCTCTCAAGTCGCGGGCTTTGACCGGCCCCTGGTGCCGGTGCTGACGGGCGACCCGCACAGTGAGGAGGCGCAGGTGGTCGCGCAGGCCTCGCTGGCCGCCCTCGACGAGGGGGCGTCTTTGGGCCTCACCTCGTCGTGGGCCCAGGTGCGGGCGGCCGTCCCGAGCGTGACGGCGCCCGCGCACAAGGCCGACCTCGAGCTGGCGAAGGCGCGGGTGCAGAAGCTCGTGGACGACGACGAGCTGATCGCGGGCAACCTCGAGGCGCGGCTGGCGGAGCAGACGATCTTCCGCGACGTGTGGGGAAACCTGTACGCGATGACGGTGAGCTGGGACTGGAACGGGGCGCGGGTGACGATGGTCTCGGCGGGGCCGGACGAGGTGAGCGGGACCTGGGACGACTGGAGCGGCGGCTGGCAGGTGCAGATGCCCATCAACAATGACGGGACCGGCGGCGGCTGGGCGAACGCCGACTCGGGCATGGGGCCGTGGCCAGCCGGGATCCCGGAGGCCACCGATGACCGGAACAGCGAGGGCGAGGGCGGCGGCGCTGCCGGCCCGCGCGTGCGCAAGGACTTCCCGGAGACCCTCTACAATAACCCCGCGCTCATCACCGGTGCCGACGGCCGCGCCAGCATCAGCCTGACCATGGCCGACTCCATCACCCAGTGGCGCGTCTCGGCGCTGGGCAACAGCAAGGCGGGCGCGCTGGGCAGCAAGGCCGGCGGCATCGTGGTGTTTCAGCCCTTCTTCGTCGACATCGACTTCCCGGCGAGCCTGACCCGCGGCGACGAGGTGAGCTTCCCGGTCTCCGTCTTCAGCTACCTGGACGAGGCCCAGACGGTCTCGCTGACGCTCTCCCCCGGCGACTGGTACGAGGCCACCGGCGCGTCGACGGCGACCGTGGAGATCGCGCCGGGCCAGGTGACCGCGGTGGCCTTCCCGGTGCGCGTCACGAAGGTCGGCTGGCACGCCCTGACGGTGACCGCCCTCGGCACGACCATGAGCGACGCGGTGCAGCGGGTGATCCGCGTGGTCCCAGACGGCACCGAGGTGCGCGAGAGCGTGTCGGGCCTGCTCGAGGGGACGCAGACCTACCCGGTCAGCTTCCCAGCGGGCCTCATCGAGGGCTCGGGCGACCTCCTGCTGAAGATCTACCCCGGCGTGATGGCGCAGGCGGTCGAGGGCCTCGACTCGATGCTGCATATGCCGTCGGGTTGCTTTGAGCAGACGACGGCGACGAACTGGCCGAACACGCTGGTCGTGGACTACCTGCGCTCGTCGGGTCAGGTCAGCCCGGAGATCGAGCTGAAGGCGCTCGATTACCTCCAGCAGGGCTACCAGCGCCTGCTGACCTTCGAGGTGACCGGCGGCGGCTTCGTGTGGTTCGGCGACCCCTCGCCCGCCAACGTCGTGCTGAGTGCCATGGGTGTGATGGAGTTCGGCGACATGGCGCGGGTCATCGAGGTCGACCCGGCGGTCATCAAGCGCACCGCGGACTGGCTTCTGACCGCCCAGGCGGCCGACGGGAGCTGGCACTCCGACCAGGGCAGCGAGTTTGCCACCGTGCAATATGACGACGTGAAGACGACGGCCTTTGTCACTTGGGCGCTGGCCGAGAGCCCGCACGGGGCGGCGGCGGTCCAAAAGGCGCTGTCGTGGCTGGCGCCGCACGCGACGGACGCGACCACCGACGTGTACTCGCTGGCGATGATGGCGAACGCGTTCGCGACGGCCGAGCCGAGCTCGCCCCGGACCACCGCGCTGCTGAAGCGGCTGGCCGACCTCGCCGTGACCGATGACTCCGGTACGCACTGGGTCTACGGGGGCTCGTCGTACAACTACTCGGGGCCCGAGACCAGCGGCGTGAACGCGACCTCCATCGAGGTCACCGGCCTCGCGGTGCAGGCCTTCATGGCGGCGAGTGCTCACCTGGACCTCGTCGGCAGCGCGGTCGGCTGGCTGGCCGGCAATAAGGACAGCCTCGGCAATTGGGGCACGACCCACGCGACGATCCTGACCCTGCGCGCGATGGTGCGCTCGCTACAGAATAAGGCCGAGGAAGGCGCGGGGACGGCGACCGTGAAGGTGGACGGGAAGGTCGTGCAGACCCTGACCATCAGCGACGAGAACCGCAACGTCTTTCACCAGCTCGATCTCGGCGCGAGCCTCGGCGGCGCTCTGAGCGCGGACGTCGAGGTCAGCTACGAGGGCACCGGCCGCCTGATGAGCCAGCTCGTGTCGAGCTACTGGATGCCGAGCGAGACGATGCCGCCCGTCGCGAGCAATATCCTCGACATCGAGGTCACCTGGGACAAGACCCAGCTCGCCGTCACCGACATCGCGACCTGCACCGCGCGGGTCACCAACCGCAGCGACGCGGGGCTGAAGATGGTGATGGTCGATCTCGGCGTCCCGCCGGGCTTTCAGGTGCTGACCGATCGCCTCGAGGCCCAGGTCAGCGCCGGCGAGATCATGAGGTACGAGCTGCCGGGCCAGCAGGTCACCATCTACCTGGAGGCCATCGCCCCGGGAGCGGTGGTCGACCTCAGCTTCGACGTCCAGGCCCGCTACCCGCTGGCGGTCCAAGCGCCGCCCTCGGCCGCCTACCTCTACTACGACACCGCGACCCGCGCCGAGACCTCTCCGGTCGGCTTCGTGGTCAGCGAGTAGGCCGCGCGGCCGCCGCGGACTCATCGAGACCCCAAAACAACGCTGGAGCCGCCCATGACCCGCCAACCCGCGCTGGCCGCCGTGACGCTTTTCGCCATCACCTGCCTGGCTGCCGCACCGGCCGACGCTGAGACCGTGGAGTCGAAGTGCCGCGCCGACTGGTGGAAGAAGCTGTCCGCCTTCAGCGCGAGCTTCGACGGGCTCAGCGCGAACCCGACGGTCCCGCTGCCGGCGGTCTGGTCGCAGCACTGGACCAGCGGCGCGCCCGACCCCGCGACGACGCCCGAGCTGGAGGTGGTCGTCCGCGATGGCGCCTCCAACGAGGTCGCCGGCACGCTCGGCACCGGCTTCGATCTCGGGCCGGCGGCCGGCTCCTACCAGGACGCGACCGGGCACCGCCTCAAGCACATGCTGTGGTGGCGCCCGGCCGCGGACCTCGCGCCCGGCACTTACGATGTCAGCATCACCGCCGGAGTGCCGGCATTCACCAGCGATAATGTCGAGTGCTACTTCCAAGAGTTCGCGGCCACCCTGAGCTTCACCGTGGCCGCCCAGCCGCCGCCCGCGCCGACGCTCACCGCCAAGGCGACGCTTTCGCGCGTCTACTCCGACACGCTGGTCTACCAAGCCGGCGCGCAGTGCGCGAGCACGGCGGACACCACGACCTGCGCCAACGAAGCGACGGCCTGCTGCGCGTGGAGCGAGGCCCCCGAAGTCGCGCTCGCCACCGAGGTCGAGGTCACCGGCCTCGCCGCCGCCAGCGCTTACGAATATGCCCTCTTCATCGCCCGCGACCCGCTGAAGGGCCCGACGGCATACGACGACGAGCTGGTAAACCCCGTCGCCAACCAGAGCCCGCTTAGCCGCGAGAGCCGCTACCGGCCGGCCCCCTTCGAGCCCCACTTCCCCAGCGGCTACTTCTGCATCGACGCCACCTTGCGCGACCTGACCACCGGCACCGACGTCGCGACCGTCCAGGAGTGCGCGTTCGCCAGCGGCCTGGACTCGGTCAAGCTGGCGCCACCCGCCTGCGACCCCGTCGCCTGCACAGCCGCCGCCGACCCCGCCCCGCCGGATCCCGGCCCAGAACCGACGCCCGACGCCGGCCCCGAGCCCACGCCAGACGCGGGCCCCGACGCCACCGCCGAGCCCACCCCCGACACCGCCATCACCCCAGACGCCGACGCCATCCCCTTCGACGCGACCCCAGCCGGCGGCAAGCAATCCACCGGCTGCGGCGCCACCCCCACCTCCGACACCCTCCCCGCGCTCACCCTCCTGCTAGCCGCGCTGGCCCTCACCCGCCGCCGCAAAGTCGCCGCCGCAGCCCACGCGTCCGTCACCGTTTCTCCCTTGAGGGGGGTGCGACCCCCCTCAAGGAAGCCCTGCACCCGTCCGCGCGGGGGTCGAGGCGGGTCCAGGACGCCGCCACCGCGTGCTGGCGGGTTCGGGCAGCGCGTCGACCAAACTCCCATCGATTCGCCCGACAGCCACGACCCGCTTTGAGAAATCGACACCGGTTTCACGCCGCCGGTCGATTCTTGCGTGCGATCTCGGCCCCGGCCGGGTGTCCACTACTGGGACGATCACGGCTTCGGCGCCAGCTCCGCCACTGTCCGGGTGTACGTCCATTCGTCGTTGGTCTTCGTGGCCGAAGACGTCGTGCTGGTGGAGGGCGACATGTGGGAGGTCGCCACTATCGCCTGGCCGAGCGCCCAGGTGGATCTGCTCCAAGACGCCGATGGCGAGTACAGGATCCTGTCCGGCTATGATGCGCCCGGCTTCGCCAAAGAATAGGCATCGGGGCTGACACGCGCTCGCTGGCTGCCGAGCCGGGCCGTACGGACAACCCGCGATCGCTCGGTCTGGGGCTTCGGGATGGGAACTACCGAATGAGCGTCGCCGACGAGGCGGGGAGGCCCACGTCGTCCCGGGTGCAGACGACGTTTCGGGCGTGGGTGCGGAGGCGTTCGACGAGCTGCTGGTAGCGGGTCTCGTAGTCGCAAGAGACCATGTGGGAGATCAGCATCGGGCTGATGTTGGCCTCGCGGGGATCCTCGACGCCCCCACAGGGGGTGACGGCGACGCCCTCTGCCATGTACGCGGTCGCCGTGGCCGTCAGGTGCCCGCCGTACTTCGAGTCCCCGGAGTCCTGGGTGAGGATCGTGTGGATCCGGGTGAGGAAGGGCCGGCCGGCCACGTCTCGGGGTTTCGGTGACGGGAGGGACTCGCATGTGTAGGCCGTGAGGATATTCGCGAGGATGCCGAAGGGGTTGGGGGCAGGCCAATAGTACTTGAAGAGCGGGTCGGGCACGCACACGGTATCGCCGCTCGGACAAAACTCCGACCCCTCGGGGACCGTCCAGCAGATGTCCCGACAGGTAGCGCCCTCCACGCAGGGGGTGTCGGCGTCGCAGGCGCATCCCCACCGCATCCATCGGGCGTAGTGTAGATCCAGACCGCTCTGCAAGACCCGCCAAAGCTCACACTTTTCGGCAAACCCCGTGCCCCATCCAGGGGGAATCGCCCCAAAGTGCGCTACGAGCACCGTGTCACGGACGCGGCAGGGGGCGGCGGGGTCGCGACACCGGCCGTCGCGGCAGCGGTAGACCGAGCGCCCGCAGTCGGCGTCCACCTCGCAGGGGCGCCCCTCGGGCCGGGCCACGCCGGCGAGGGCCAGGTAGGCCATGCGCCCTCGCACGATATTGATCCAGGTGGGGGTGAGGTTCAGCTCGGGGTTCACGACGCGCTCGCAGCGCCCGTCGATGCACCAGCCGTCGCCGCAGTCGGCGTCCACCTCGCACGGCCCGCCCTGCTGGGTCTCGAAGCGCCCGTCCACCCAGGGGAGGATGTCCGCCGCCGTGCCGTCCGGGCCCACCTTCACCATGGGCTGGACCAGGGCGTCGAAGGCATCCCAGTCCAGCTCGCCGGCCGTCAGGTCGGACACGATCCAGTCCGGATCGTGGAGCGAGGACAGGGCCGCGTCGTTGGCCTCGTCGAAGCGCTTGCCGCTCCAGAGCCGGTCCTCTCCACCCACGCACTCCGAGGGGCTCGCGAGGGAGTCGAGGGACTGGCATCCCGGCTGAAGCTCTCCGGGTCGACCCGTGGGCGGGCCCATGAGCATGAGGTCGAGGGGATCGCCCTCAAGATCCCGGACGAGGCGGCGGATCCAGTACTTCTCGATGAGCGCCATCTCCGCGTGCCGATCGGAGCCGGACTCAAGGAGCTGATCCTGAAGATAGCTGCCGCACGCGCTGTTCGTGCTCTCCCAGTCCTCGACGACCTGGACCGCCAGGGTCGGATCCACGGGCGTGTCCCCCCACCCACTTCGGTACGGCGGAGCCGGGGAGCTCGCGACGATCTGGACCAGGGCGCGGTTCGGCACGCACCCGTCGCCCTCGCAGATCTCCCCACGGGGGCACGAATGGTACGTCCAGCCTCTGCCATCATCGTCACACTCGGCGATCACGCCGCGCGTACACGCCGTAGAGCCGGGGTCGCACGGAGCCGTCTGTGCCTCGGCGTCGGCACCGTCGGCGTCAGGCGACGGGCGGACATCGTCCGCGTCGGCCTCGGAAGCCACCTCCTCGCTACCGCGCGCGTGCTCGGCGTCGCTGCACGCCGGGAGCGCACATGCGGCGGCGACGACGAGGGCTCCGGTGATTCGAAGCGAACGGCGCACCGTCCGCTCCTACTCCCGCACTGGAGGCGGCCAGATCATGTAGGGCTCGTCTTCGGCGTGAGGAGTCGGCGTGTAGGTGAAACACGATCCCACGTTGCAGCCCGGACCCTGTCCAGGCGGCAACCGGATCTCTCCGTCCTCGGAGATATCGCCCATCATGGCAGCCGGCTGCGTCGTCGTCGAGAACTCAGGCGTCTGACGCCCAGACTACACATTTCGTGGCATGGCAGAAAATGTGTAGTCTGGGCGTTAGATGCCGATTTCTCACATCACCGCCGTCGACGGACCTCCAACCCCGCGGCCGACTCTCAACCCCGCTGCCCACGGACCTCCAACCCCGTGACCGCCCCTTCCACCACTCACTTCGCCCTCAAGAGCGTCGCGTTTCGCCTCGAGCGGGAGGCCCACTGGCGCGAGCTTGAGGTCCTGGTCGCGCGGGTCGAAGAGCGCGGGGTCCGCGCGCTCTGTACCGAGGAGCTGGTTCGGCTCCCGGAGCTCTATCGGGGGGCGGTGTCGTCGCTCTCCGTCGCCCGCGCCATCTCGCTGGACCAGGGGCTGGTCACCTACCTGGACGCGCTGTGCGCCAGGGCGTACCTGGTGGTTTACGCCCCTCGCCGCCCGGCGCTCCACGCCCTGGCTGACTTCTTCGCGCTGCGGTTTCCGGCGCTGGTCTGGGACATGCGGCGCTTGGTGCTCCTGGCCGCGCTCGTCTTGGTGGTGGGCGCGGTGACCGGCACGCTGATGACCCTGGACGACTCCTCGCGCTTTCAGACCTTCGTCGACACCGGCTACGCTCAGGAGCGCGGGCCCGACTCGACTCCAGACGAGCTGCGGGCGGTGCTCTACGACTCCGACGAGGTCTCAGCGCTCGGGGCCTTCGCCAGCTACCTCTTCGCCCACAACGCCAAGATCGGCCTGATGGCCTTCGTCGTCGGCCTCGCCGCCGGCGTCCCCGCGCTGCTGCTCATGTTCATCAACGGCCTGACCCTGGGCGCCTTCTTGGCGATTCACCTGCGCCGCGATCTCGGCCTCGATCTCCTCGCGTGGCTCCTACCCCACGGCACCACCGAGCTGCTCGCGGTGTGCCTGTGCGGCGCCGCCGGCCTCCACATCGGCGGCGCGCTGCTCTTTCCGGGTCGCCACACGCGGCTGGACAACCTCACCCGCGCCGGCCGCGACGCCGCGCTGGTGGCCGCTGGCGCCATCGCCCTCTTCTTCGTCGCCGCGCTGCTCGAGGGCTTCTTTCGACAGCTCGTCCACTCCATGCCCGTCCGCTTCGCCGTGGCCAGCGTCACGGCCGCCGCGTGGCTCGCCTACTTCGGCGTCCTCGGCCGCCGCGCGTCGCGGAGGCTGAGCTCGTGAGCGCCACCGGAGCCCCGCTCAGCGCCACGATCACCCTGCTCACGCCCGAGCAGGTCCCCATCCGCTTCGAGCTGGCGTCCTTCGGCACCCGCGCCGGCGCCATCGCGCTGGATCTCGGCATCATGGGCGCGGTGCTGACCGCTTACGTCCTGGCGGTCAGCGGGCTGACGGCCCTCGGAGGAGCCGCCGCCCGAGATCTGGGGCGGCCCTTCCTCTTCTTGGGCGTCTTCGCGATCTTCAACTTCTACTTCATCGTCGGCGAGCTGCGCGGCCAGGGCCGCACCCTCGGCAAGCGCGTCATGGGCATCCGCGTGGTCGCCGGCGACGGCGGCCCGCTCACCGCCGGCCTCGTCTTCGCCAGAAACCTCACCCGCGACTTCGAGCTGTATCTGCCCCTTCAGGTCCTGCTCGCCGGCGAGGCCATCGCCCCGCTGCGCTCGCCCTGGCTGCGCCTGGCCTGCTTCGCCTGGCTCGGGTTTGTCTGCCTGTTCCCGCTCTTCAACCGCCGCCGCGCCCGGCTCGGCGACCTCCTCGCCGGCACCGCGGTCGTCAACCAGCCCCTCGCCACCTTGCTGCCCGACCTCGCCGCCGCCAGCGCCGCCAGCGCGCCGACCTCAGCCCGGTACGCGTTTTCCCAAGCGCAGCTCGACGTCTACGGCATCGTCGAGCTCCAGGTCCTCGAGCAGGTGCTGCGGCGGCCGGCCGAGCAGCGCGACGACACGCTCCTGCGCTCCATCAGCGACAAGGTTTGCAAGAAGATCGCCTGGCCGGCGGCAGACCCGATCCCAGACCCCCACGCCTTCCTCTCGGACTTCTACACGGCGCAGCGCCATCGCCTGGAGCACGAGCTGCTCATGGGGCGGAGGCGGGCGCGGAAGCGGGCGTAGGCCCCCAGCGCCTGCGCTCGCCAGAGCTACGCCGCGACCTTGGCCAGCCCGCGCTTTTCGGCGATGCGCTGTGCTATCTGCATCGCCATCGCCATGATGGTGATCTGCGGATTTACCCCGATGGCCGTTGGGAAAATGCTGGCGTCGGCCACGTGGCAGCCCGGCAGGTCCCACAGCTCGCCCGAGGGGTTGATGACCGAGTCCTCCGGGCGGCCGCCCATGCGCGCGGTGCCCATGAGGTGCGGCGTGAAGAGCTCGACCTCGCTCACCTTGATGCGGCTCGGGTCGATGCGCTTGATGTCGTCGGGGCTCTTGATGGACGGCAGGCTCACGAAGGGCAGCAGCACCTCGTCGGCGCCCATCTCGAACCACATCTGCGCCAGCAACCGCGAGCCTTTGAGGAAGCGCTCGTGGTCGTGGGCCGTGACGTTGTAGGTCGCCACCGGCATGTCGAAGGGCCCGCGCCGCACGCGCCCCGTCGTCGAGTCCTCGACGAGGCAGCCGCCGACGATGGCCTGGTTATAGCGCTGCATCACCCGCCAGCTCTGCTCGCGCAGAAGCGGGAGCTGCGTCGCCATGGCCGCCGGCGGGATGAAGTTCTCGGCCAAGATGATGCCCTCGTCGTGAAACTCGCGGACCTGGCCGACCTGGGAGACGCCCTGCCAGGCCTTCACCTCGAAGGGAAAGAGCCCGATCAGCTTCACGTTGGGGTGGCACAGGAAGTTACGCCCGAGCTGGCCGCTCTGTCGCGACAGCCTGTGTTTCAGCAGCAGGTGCGGGGTCTGGATGGCGCCACACGCGATGACCACGGCGGTCGCGCGGATCTCGATGGGCGTCGCCTTGCGCATCCGCACCGGGTCGATGGCGAAGCCGGCCACGCCCACGCAGCGCCCGCCCTCGATGATGAGGCGGCTGATGCGCACCTCGGTCAGGCAGCGCGCGCCGGCCGCCATCGCGGTCGGCATGAAGGTCACCAGGGTCGACTGCTTCGCGCCGGTGGGGCAGCCCAGCACGCAGTTATTCGAGCCGACGCACTCTTGCTGGTTGCGAGGATTCTCCGAGTAGTTCCAGCCCATCCGGCGCGCTCCCTCGCGCATGATGCGGTTGTCGCCGCCGATGGACT
Source organism: uncultured Myxococcales bacterium (assembly GCA_964577445.1). GTDB lineage: Bacteria > Myxococcota_A > UBA9042 > PHBI01 > JACKFB01 > JACKFB01. The sequence goes on along the minus strand of CAZNZH010000001.1, from coordinate 19,298 downwards.
CCGGGCGCTGCGGCTTGGCACTCACCCGCTGCTCGACGCGCTCGAAGAAGGGCTCGAGCCCCCGCGGCGACAGCTCGGGCGCGCCGGTGTCTTTCGCCCAGCCGTCCAAGACCGCGTCCGGCGCCCGGTAGGCCATGCCGCCGTTGATGACCGTCGACCCGCCCACACAGCGCCCCTCGACGTAGGGGATGGGCGGCTTGCCCAAGATCACCGTGCCGCCGCCGTCGCGGTAGAGCCGCGGGACCGACTCCCCCGTGTAGACGCTGAAGGTCGAGGTCGGGTGCCAGCCGCCCTCCTCGACGAAGGTGACGCGCATGCCGGCCTGGGCAAGCTCCGAGCCGACGGTCGCGCCGCCCGCGCCCGTGCCCACGACGACCACATCGGTCTCAAAGCGCTGCTCGCGCGCGTAATCGGGGAAGGAGAGAATCATCGTGGGTCCTCCTCGGGCGGGCCGCTGGGCGTCGATTCGTCAGGTGGCGACTGGGTGCTTTGCGGGCCGGGCAGCCCCATGAGGCGGTCTTCGGGCCGCGGCGCCTCGCCAGCCATCAGGCGCGCGCGGAAGGCGATTCGCTCGCGGATGAAGGGCACCGGCTCGTAGCTCATCGCGGTGTGGACCTCGGGCTGGTCGTAGTAGGCCGCCAAGATCAGCGCCTTGACCGGGTAGATCGCGTTGCGCACCAGCGCAAACGGCGAGTGGACCATGCTCTCCAGCTCGGCCGTGGCGCGCTCTTGCGAAAGCGATCGCAGCGGGCGAATCCCGCGAAAGCGCCACACGGGCGACCAGTCCACCAGCCGGCACAGCGGCCCCACGGCCCGGCGGATGACCGGGTTCATGTAAGGGAGCTGGCTGAGCACGAAGGCCTCGACCCGCTCGATGGCGTCGGGGAAGCTCGGGACGGACTCGACCGGGCAGATCGCCCGCGCCAGGGCTCGGAAGGCGCGCTGAGAGCGCGGGCTGAGGGTGTCCGGCCTCGCCCGGACGAAGCGGTCCACGGTCGAGGGCACCGGGACGCCGCCGGCCATGGGAAACCTGCGCTTTGGGACCGGCTTTTCGGCTGGCGCTGGCTGGGCTGGGCTCGCGGACTCATTCATCGGTGTCTCCCGGTGCGCTGGCGAGGATCTGGTCGAGCAAGAGCCGCAAGCTGGCGTCGGTGCGGCTGAAATACGCGTCGAGCAGCTCGGCGGCGCGGGCGCCTTGGCCCTTCTCGAACGCCTCGAGGACGTCGTCGATCCAGTCGGCGTAGCCGGCGTCCATGACCCACAGCGCCGGCATCCGCGTGATGATCGCCTCGAAGACCTCGAGGAAACTGTTGGCGATCCAGCGCACGGTCACCGAGTGGGCCGCGTCGATGAGCGCGTTCATCCACACGAGCTCGCCGCGCCCGAGCACCACCGGGTCGTGGGCGCAAAACGCCGCCTTCTGCGCCTCGCCAGCGGCTCTCAGGCGGGCGATGTCCTCGGGGCGCGCCCGCTCGACCGCCACCGAGATCGCGAGCTGCAAGACCGCGGACCGTGCCTGGAGCGCGTCGAGCAGCACCCGCACGCGCTCGACCGGGCTCGCGCCGTGCTCCAAAAAGGGCGCCAGCAGCGTCAGGCGGCCCGTGCGGCGAAAGTCGGCGACGGTCACGCCCTGGCCGTGGCGCACCGTGACCAGCCGCTCCTGCTCGAGCGCGCGGACCGACGCGCGCAGGGTGTTGCGGGTGATGTCGTACTCCGCCGCCAGCTCGCGCTCCGGCGGCAGGCGGGTGCCGATGGGCAGCTCGCCGCGAAAGATCCGCGCCTGCAAGTCCTCAAAGACCGCGTCGGCGCGCTTGGCCGCCGCCGCGACAGGCGCGCTTGGCCTGCCCGGTTTCATGTTCGCTGCCGCCGCCGCCATCGCCTCGCCTGGCTCCGCGTGATTGGTTGAACCAATTAAAACTGGTTGAACCAATTCGGGTCAAGGACGGATGCAATAAAAAGCGCGCCGATCCCCCGCACACCGCGGAGAGCCTGATGCCGTCAGGGAAATCGGGGGGCAGGCCGACGGCCTAGCCGCAGAGGTCCATGACCAGGCGCTCCATCACGAGCTCGTCGCTGAGGCCGGTGGACTTCAGCCGCAGATCCGTGGCGTAGAGCGTGTCGTAGATGCGCCGCAGCGTCGTGGGATGAAAGCGGGTGGCCTGCGCCCAGAGCTTCTTGGCGACGAACTCGTGAAGGGAGAGGCGGCGCTGGACCTCGCCGAGATCCTGGCCCTCATCGCGAGCCTCGCGCACCTGCCAGAGCATGCGGAAGTGGCGAATGAGCATGGCGAGGATGCGCAGGGCCGGCTCGCGCTGCGACATCATCGCGTGGAGGTGGCCGAGGGCGGCGACGAGGCGGCGCTCGCCCACCGCGTCGGCCAGCTCGAAGACCGTGTGGGGGCGCGTGGAGACCAGCAGGGCCTCGGCGGCCGCGGTGGTCACCGGCTGACCTTTGCCGACGTAGAGGCTGAGCTGCTCGACGACCATCTGCAGCTCGAGCAGCCCGGTGCCGGTGAGATCGCCGATGAGGCGCGCGGTGGCGTCGTCGATGGCGTGACCCAGGCGGCGCGCCTCGGCGGCGATCCACGGCGGCGTCTGCCAGGGCTTGAGCGGCTCAAACGACAAGACGGCGCCTGACTTCTTGATGCGGCGGACCAGGGCGGAGTTGCCGTTGAGCTTGGTCGCGACCAGGATCAGCGTCGTCTGCGCGTCGGGCGCTTGCGCGTAGTCGGCCAGGGCGTCGCGGTCCTCGGCGCGCTTCTCGAGCACGTCGGCGCCGCGGACCAGCACGGCCTGCTTTTGGGCGAAGAGGCCGAGCGAGCGGCAGGCGCCCAGCACGTCTTTGGCGCCGCGGCCGCTCTCGGCGAGGTCGACGCGGGTGATGGCCATGGCGTCGTCGGGGTCGCCGACCGCGGCGCGCAGGATCTCGCGCACGGCGGCGTCCATCCAGAGGCGCTCGGTGCCTTGGACGAGGTAGATCGGCTTGGGGCCGCGCTTGGTGAGCTCGCGCTGAAGCTCGACGATGGGGTCGGCCATGGTGCGGAGCATGGGGTTTGGCGCCCGCGGTGGTCAACCCGAGGCGGGGCGCGAGGCCGCCAAGGGGCGCTGCGGCGTTGTGCAGCGAGGCGGTTCGGGATAGAGCCGGGCCTGCGGGACGAGGACGCACCAGGAGGGCTCGAGATGGCTGAGACGCGGGCGGAGGCGATGGAGAAGCGGTCGGACGCGTTGTGGGGGCGGTACCGGTTCCGCTTCGCCGAGAAGCCGCGCGCGACGCGGGATCTGGCCGAGATCGACCGCATCTTGGCGGAGGCGAAGGCGCTGGTGGTGGAGGCGAAGGCGCTGGGTGTCCGGGGCGCGGAGCTGCGCAAGACCTTCGACGAGCGGCTGCGGCACTACGAGATGGAGCGCGAGGCGATCCGCGAGGCGCGGGCTGCGGGGCCGGGGCCGTATGAGGCGGCGGTGTTGGGCACGCGGGCGAATTTCCTGATCGCGCGCTATCACCGGCACTTCGCGGGGCATGAGCGGCAGACCCGGGATCTCGGGCTGCTGGGCGAGCTGATCGACGAGGCCGAGGATCTGCAGCTCGGGATGGCGCGGCTGGTCACCCGAGGAGACCAGGAGGGGCTGCGCAAGGACCTCGAGATCGTCAGCGAAAACCTGGCGATTTATCGCAACGAGCGGGAGGCCGTGGGCGAGGCGCAGGAGGCGGGGACGCCGCAGGAGCGGGCGGGGCGCTTGGCGGTGCTGGCCAACCAGCAGTTCGCGATCTACCAGGCGCGGTTCGCGGGGCGCTCGCGGCTGACGCGGCGGCAGGGGCTCTTGGAGCGGATGATCGCCGAGCTGGTGCGGGTGTCCGACGCGATGGAGCGGCTGCGGGCGGCCGGGCTGACGGACGCGGGCCACCAGCGGAACATCGACATCGTGAGCGAGCGGCTGAGCGGGTGGCGGACGGAGCTGGAGGCCATCGACACAGCGCAGGCGGAGGCGGCGGCGCTGACGCGCATCGACGCGCTGGGGGCGGAGGGAAATCGGCTGATGGCGGCGTACGACAAGGAGTTCGCGGGGCAGGACCGGGCGACGCGCGACCCGGAGGCCTTGAGCGCGCTGGCCGACGAGCTGGGCGACGTGGAGGCCGAGCTGACCGCGTTGGCGGCGCGCTTCGACCTGGACCCCCAGGAGGGGCCGCTGGGGCTGGTGCGGGACACCCTCTTCATGTTCGAGCGCGAGGTCGGGCAGATCCGCGAGGCGCGGCTGAACTAGCCTGGGGCGGCCGGGCGCGCGGCTCAGAACGCTCGCAGGTAGATGTTTGCTGGGAGATCAGCGGCGGTCCACAGGGCGGTGCCGATCAGGAAGAGCACCAGCAGGGCCGAGCCGAGGTGGGTCGCGAGGATGCAGTCGCGGGTCGTGGGGCCGCGGCGGATTCGCGGGTGGATGAAGGCGAACTGGACCGCCGGGGCCAGCAGCATCAGCCCTTCGCGGAGGCCGAGCAGCCCCAGGGCCAGCGCGGTGGCGAGGGCGACGGCGGAGAGCGCCAAGAGGGCGTGGATGATCTGCTCGGAGCGGGCCGGGCCGTGGACCACCGGGTAGGTGGGCACGTTGGCGAGGCGGTCGCCTTCGAGATCTCGGAGATCATAGAAGATCTCGTAGGTCAGCTCGAAGGGGACGAAGAAGAGCAGGAGCGCGGCGACGCTGGCGTAGCCGCCTGGGAGGAGGGGGGCGATGCCCGTGGCGACCAGGGGGTAGGCGACCCCGGTGAGGCAGAAGAGCACGGCCGACATGAAGTTCTTGAAGAAGTACAGGTCCTTGAAGCGCCTGAGCCCCTTCGGGGTGGGGACGAGGCGCCAGCTGTAGCCCATGCCGATGAGCTGCACGACGGCGCGCCACCCGGTGAGCTCGGGCAGGAGCGCGATGGTCACGGCGAAGGAGCCGACGAAGAGGGCC
>CAZNZH010000001.1:5876-14348 GCA_964577445.1 uncultured Myxococcales bacterium | reverse complement strand
GGACGGCGACGCGCCACAGGGTCAGGGCGGGCGCGAAGGTCGTCGAGAGGGCGAAGGACCCGAGCTGAATCGCGACCCAGCCGGCGATGAAGGCGCGGCGATGGCTCGCGACGCGCTCGGTGCCGCGGATGCCGTTGGCGAGGTCCTCGGTGAGGTCGGTGATGCGGTTGAGCAGGTTGATGAGCAACCAGTCGACGCCGGCGAGTAGTGCGATTTCCCACACATAGGTGCCGGTGAGCAGGTAGCCGAAGACCACGCAGGCCACGACGCCGATGAGCACGATGTGAAATCGCAGGATCGACGCGGTGTCGGCCAGCTTCGACGGGATCATCGAGGTGTCGGCTCGAGCCCGCGTCACGCGCCGTCCCGAAGCTCGGCCGCGATGGCGCGCAACAGCTCGCTGGCCTCGCGGTAGGGCTCCGAGCGGCTCAGGGCGCGGCGGCCGAGCAGCGCGGTGGCCTGGGTGCCGTCCTGAAACGCCGTCAGCTCGATGATCGACTCGTCGCGCGCCGGCTTGGACGCGCCGGTCTCGGGGAAGCCGGTCCGGGCCAGGGCCGCGAAGAGCGCGTCCAGCACGCCGCTGCCGACCCCGCCGCTCAAGGTCGAGCGCTCGTCGCCGATCTGGAGCTCGAGCTGCGCCTCGCCGTCCGCCCAGATCGTCAGATCCTGGCGCTCCGGCTCGTCCGCGCCGTCGTCGTCGGGCCAGACGTCGTTGCCGTAGAGCACGCACAGGCCGGGGTCCCGCGCGCGAAAGCGCCGCAACCACAGCTCAGCCTCCTCGGTGCCGCCGCTCGCCCCGCGGCCTGAGCTGTCGCACCCGCGCACCACATGCAGGCGCAGCGTCCCGCACTCGATGATGTCGCCATTTCGCAGCACGTGCTCGTCGATGGGCTTGCCGTTGACGCGCGTGCCGGAGTCCGTCTGCAGGTCCGTGGCGATGAGCACGCCCTCTTCCCAGGTGATCTCGCAGTGGTCCGGCTCCAGACCGCGCCCGGCGACCGAGATCTCGCACGCCGAATCGCCGCCGATGGCCAGCACGCGGAAGGTCTCGTCCATGGTCTCGTGGCGCACGCGGCCAGCCCCGTCGGTGAACACCAGGTGCCAACTGGGCGGCCCCATCTCCCGCGCGTCGTCCCAGTCGTCGCCCCAGCCGTCATCGGCGCTGGCCCCCCCGCCCGTGCGCGCGACGAAGCGGATGGGGTAGTTGCCGCAGCGCAGGCGGTCGCCGCTCTTCAGCACGCGGCTCTTGATGCGCTGCTCGCCGAAGAAGGTGCCGTTGGTCGAGTCCAGGTCGGTGATCACGAGGTCGGTCCCGTCAAAGCGCACCGACGCGTGGCGGCGCCCCACCGAGCGGTCGTCGAGCCGCACGTCCACGTCGGGGTTGCGGCCCAAGATGACCTCGCGCCCGCGCGGCAGGTCGAGGTGGACCTCGCCCTGGCCGCTGTCCTCGTAGATGAGCTGCCAGCTCGTCTGCGCCGGCCTGGGTGCTGGGGCGGACGCGCCGGACCCGGCTGCGCCGCCGGACATCTCCCCGTCGATCTTGCAGAGGAGATCCGCGCAGACGAAGAGCCCACCGGCCCCGAGCGACGCCCGCTGGATCTTCTTGCCGTCGATCAGCGTGCCGCCGCTGCTGCCCAGGTCGCGAAGCTCCACGGCGTCGCCGCGCCAGGTGAGCTCGCAGTGGCGCCGGCTGATGCCGGGGTTGGGGACGACGATGTCGACGTCGCCCGCGCGGCCGAGGACCATCGGTGTGTCACGCGGAAGCGGTACGCGGCGCTCCTTGCCGGACGTCTCGATGCAGACCAGGGTGAACCCGACCAGCGCGGCCGGGCGGGGGGCGGGCGCCGGCTCCGCGGTCCGCGCCGGCTCGTCGGACCTGGCGTCCGGGCGCGCGCTCGACGATCCGGCGCCGCCGTCGCCTCGCGAGCGCTTTTGCCCCCGGAAGTCATCGTCGCGCTCCGGGTCGTCGTCCACGAGCGCGCCGCCGCCCCCGCCGTGGCGCGCCTTGGGCGGGCGCCCGCCGTAGCCGTCGTCGGCGGCCCCGAACCCGTCGTCGGCGGCTCCGAACCCGTCGTCGGCGGCTCCGAACCCGTCGTCGAGCAGCGGCACGCCGCCGCCGGGTGACGCCGAGAACCCGTACTCGTCGAGGAGCTCGCCCTTCGCCGGCGACGTCGTGAAGCCCCACTCGTCGACCTCGCCGCCTCCTGGCGCTGGAGCCTCCTCAGCCGGGGCCTCCGGCGCTGGCCGTCGCCGGCGCGGCGGCATCTCGAAGTCGTCGTCGCGCTGAGGTCGCTCGGCCTCGCGCCCGCCAGACGCCCCGGCCTCGTCATCGACCAGCCGCACCACCAGCGCCCCGCACCGCACCGAGTCGCCAGGCCTCAGCGTGTGCCGCTCGACCCGCGACTCACCGGCCCACGTCCCGCCGCTGCTGCCGAGATCCTTCGCCTCGACCGTCCCGCGAGACCAGGTGAACTCGCAGTGGCGCCGGCTGACGGTCGGGTCATGGACGCGCAGCTCGCAGCCCTCGAGCCGGCCGAGCGTCACGCGGGGCTGCGATGGGCCGAGCTCCACCCGAACCCGCCCCTCCGCGCCGTCACACTCCAGGTACATCACTGAATTCCGCCTTTATCGGCCGAGGCCGTCTGGGCCGAAGCATGGGATGGCGAGCCGGAGTCGTCAACGGTGACGGCCTGGCCTGAATCCACCACCCGGGCCGGCATCCGCACGCCGGCGCGGGTACGGGGGGTGGGCTCAGGTTTGGGCGCGGGCCTTGACGGGAGAGGCCAAAAGAGGCCCCCTTGTGCGGCTCTGGAGCGCAGGCGGCACGATGACGAACGACGACTGGCGGGAAATCTTGCGCGCGTGTGCGGGTGGCCTGCCCGACGCCTTGCCGGCGGCGGGCGAGCTGGCGCACACGGCGGCCATCGGCGAGAGCAACCTGCCGCGCGTCCCGGCGGGCAAGCCGTGCGCGCAGACGCCGATCTTCGCCGGACCCGAGGGCACCGTGATGCTCACGCGCTATGCCGCGGGGCGCGAGACGGCGCCGATGCAGGTGCCGGCGGGGCGCGTCATGCACTGCGTCATCAGCGGCGAGCTGCACGAACGGAGCTGGCGCGTCGAAGGCCAGTCGCTGACCCGCTTCGGCGTGCGGCGCGTCATGGGGCCCGATGTCCTGCTGGCCCACTCGCCCTGGATTCAAAGCCACCTCTCGCCCACCGGGGCCCTGGTGCTCAGCCTGCTCACCGCCGACGTCGAGGGCACGCGGGTCTACGATCCAGAGACCGGCGAGAGCGCGGTGGTGGCCATCGGGCACGGGCCGTGGATGCCGGCGCCGCCCGCCGGCGGCAGCACGTCGCCGGGCGCCGGCAAGGCGCAGACCGCCCGCTGACCGCGCGTGCGAGCGCCCCGCTGCGCCCGATTGAACTCGCAACGTCACCGCATCACGCATACTATGGTTGCGCGCCACGGCGAGGCCGTCGCAGCGGATGGGTGTGGCCGGATAAGTGTAGAATAATTCACCATGTGTGGCGATTCGACACATCGCCGATCGGCGGGCGGGTCGAGAGTCGGACGCGACGCAGCGCTGAGCGGCCCGGGTACGACGGTCTGAAAAATATTCCGACGAACCTGGCACAGATCGTGAACAGACCTAGAGAAGCCTGGCGGCTGGAAATTCCTGGAGGACAGACGATGAGCACTCAGAAACGATGGCGAAACCCCTGGCTCCCCGGCCTCGCGCTCGTCGCGCTCGTGAGCATGGGTGCCAACTCCGATAACGGCTGCCTCGGCAACAGCGGCGGCGGCGGGCCTGGGTTCGGCCAAGAGGGCGAGTGCTCGGCCCCGGTCGACTGCGAGAAGTTCCTGCCAAACGTCGACTGCGTCGGGACGTGGGACTGTACGAAGACCGTGTGCTCATTTGAGTGTTCGGGCACGACCGGGTGTACCGGCGACGCCGAGTGTCCCGGCGGGCAGTGCGTCGACGCCGAGTGCGTGAGCGTCGAGCCGCCCGGCTGCACCACCGACGCCGATTGCACGGCGACCCAAGCCTGCGAGGGCGGCGCCTGCGTGCCCAAGACGAAGCCGCCGGTCTGCGCGAGCGCCAAGGACTGCGCGCTCGACCAGAGCTGCGTCGCGGGCGTGTGCATCAGCATTGAGTGCACCAGCGACAGCCAATGCGCGCCGGGTCAGGCCTGCAAGGGCAACGTCTGCGTGCCGGTGGCCAACCCGCCGCAGTGCCAGTCCGACAAGGACTGCGAGGCCGGCTCGACCTGCCAGTGCACCGCGGACCCGAGCTGCCCCGCCTGCGACGTGTGCTTTTTCCAGTGCGTGCCGACCAAGCCCGCCCCCTGCATCGAGACCGGCTGCTCGGGCGAGGTCTGCTCGAGCGAGACGCTCTTCACGCCCTGCGTCTTCGAGCCCTGGTACGAGTGCCTTGAGCTGACGAAGTGCGGCAATTTCGCCGCCGACGGCTCCTGCGGCTGGCAGAAAAACGCGGCCTTCGAGCAGTGCCTCAAAGACCACGCGGGCCCCAAGGACTCGTGTCTGACCGACTCCGAGTGCGGCCCGGGCCAGTACTGCGCCCCGGGCATCTGCCCCGCCGCGCCGTGCACCCCCGACTACTGCCCGCCCTGCTACGGCACCTGCGAGGACGTCAAGCCCCCGAACGTGTGCTACGGCGACCAGGACTGCGGCGCCGGCACCCACTGCAGCGTCTCCGACGGCGTCTGCCTGCCCCCGCCCGGCTGCAAGCCCGGCATGAACTGCCCGGCGGTCTGCACCGGCTACTGCGTCGCGAACGGGCCGCAGAGCTGCTCCGATGACGCGGACTGCGACAAGGGCGAGTACTGCGGCTGCTCCTGGGACTTCGCCCCCCCCTCGGCCGACCCGGCTGACGCCGCCCCGCCCTGCTTTCTTGAGTGCCTGCCCATCGAGGAGCCGCCTGCGGGCTGCTCGAGCGACGCGGACTGCGACAAGGGCGAGTACTGCGGCTGCGGCGCCTTCCCCGGGGGGGCGTCGACCAAGATCGCGTGCTGGCTCCAGTGCCTGCCCGTCGAGGAGCCGCCGCAGGGCTGCGTGTCGGACTCCCAGTGCGGCCCGGGCCAGATCTGCCAGGTCGCTTGCCCCGACGACTGCTTCTGCCCCTTCGACGGTGACCCGGCCGACCCCAACTTCGCGCCCTACCCGTGTGACTGCGGTCCCTGCGCCGGCACCTGCGTCGACGCGCCGCCTGAGCCGTGCTCGACCGACGCCGACTGCGGCAAGGGCGAGTACTGCGGCTGCGGCCCCTTCCCCGTGGGGACGCCCGCCACGGCGCTGATCGCGTGCTGGCAGCAGTGTCTGCCCATCGAGGAGCCGCCTGCGGGCTGCTCCGACGACGCCCAGTGCGGCCCGGGCCAGCAGTGCCTCATCGCCTGCCCCGACTGCAATTGCCCCGCCGACCCCGCCGACCCCGCCGGTGCGCCGGTGCCCTGCGACTGCGGCCCCTGCGTCGGCACCTGCGTCGACGCGCCGCCGGTGCCGTGCACGTCCGACGCCGAGTGCGGCAAGGGCGAGGTCTGCGGCTGCGGCCCCTGGGGCCCCACCGGCCCCACCTTCAAGATCGCCTGCGTCCCGCATTGCTTCCCCGCGCCCCCGCCGACCACCTGCTGGGCTGACGCCGACTGCGCGAACGGCCAGGTCTGCAACACCATCGACTTCTGCATGTCGCCACCCGGCTGCGGCCCGAACGCGCCGTGCCCGGCCGTCTGCTACGGCAAGTGCGTCGACCCGGACCCCATCGGCTGCGAGTCCGACGCCGACTGCGAGGTGGGCTCCGTGTGTCAGTGCGGGCCCATGGGCTGGTCGTCGACCGCCCTCATCGCCTGCCTCCCCCAGTGCGTGCCGGTCAAGCCGCTGGTGGGCGAGTGCCTCAGCGACCAGGAGTGCGGCCCGAACGCCCACTGCAACACCCAAGACTACTGCCTGAGCCCGCCCTGGTGCACGCCCAACATGCCCTGCCCGGCGGTCTGCTACGGCCTGTGCGAGGGGGGGCCGGTCGACGGCACCTGCTCGGACACCGTCCCCTGCCCCGCCGGCCAGCAGTGCGACATCCAGGTCTGCGACGGCTGCACCTGCGTGCCCGGTAAGGATTGCTCGTGTGCGGACACGATGAACTGCTACGGCACCTGTAGCGACGCCGGGCCCGCCTACGACTGCGGCGCCGACTCCGACTGTAAAGACGGCTACTACTGCGCGTACGAGGTCTGCTCCGGCTGCGCTTGCCCGGCCGGCGCTGCCGACTGCGACTGCGCGGCCGAGCCGGCCTGCAAGGGCTACTGCGAGGTCGCGACGCCCCAGCCGACCTACTGCTGGGACGCCACCCAGTGCCCGGCGGGCCAGGTCTGCCAGACCGACGCGATGAAGCCCGCCGCCGTCCCGTGCACGCCTGAGAGCTGCGGCGACCCGCTGCCGCCGCTGCCCCCGGGCATCTGCGTCGACGCGCCCACCGGCAAGTGCCTGGTCTCGGGCTGCTCCGGCGAGATCTGCGCGTCGAAACCGATGGCCTCGATCTGCGTGTGGCAGCCCTGGTACGCGTGCTACAAGCTCGCCGAGTGCGGCGCCTTCGGTCCTGACGGGGCCTGCGGTTGGAGCCAGAACCCGAAGTTCATCGCCTGCATGAAGGAGTTCGGCACCAAGGCGCCATAGCCAGCCGCGGTCGAGGGACTCGGCCCCAATAGAGACGCGACGCCCGCGGGCTCGGAGTGTAGGATCGCCACACACCGAGCCCGCGGAGTCGTCTCATGGTCACGCCGGTCGAGTCTCCCTACCTCGTCCCCTTCGACGGCAGCTTTCGCGTCGCCGCCCAGCCGACGGGTAAACCCGACGGGGCCCCGGGTGACGACGCGCTCAAGGAGCGCCTCCAGGGCCTGGTCGCGCGCCTCGGCGATCTGCAGGAGCGGCTCTACGCGTCCGACTCCTACTCGGTGCTGCTGGTCTTTCAGGCCATGGACGCCGCCGGCAAGGACGGGACCATCCGCGCGCTGCTGACCGGGGTGAACCCGGCGGGCTGTCAGGTCGCGAGCTTCAAAGCCCCGTCAGCCGAGGAGCTGGACCACGACTTCCTCTGGCGCACCTCGCGCCGCCTGCCCGAGCGCGGCTGCATCGGCGTCTTCAACCGCAGCTACTACGAGGAGGTGCTCGTGGTCCGGGTGCACCCGACCCTCCTCGTCGCCCAACGGCTGCCCGACCTGCCGGCCCTCGACGCGCTGTGGCGCGCCCGCTACGAGGCCATCCGCAGCCACGAGGCGCACCTGGCGGGCAGCGGCACCATCGTGCTGAAGTTCTGGCTCAACGTGTCGCTCGACGAGCAGAAGAAGCGCTTCTTGGCGCGCATCGATAACCCAGACAAACACTGGAAGTTTTCGTCGCGAGACGTCGAGGAACGCCAGCACTGGCCAGCCTACATGGGAGCTTACGAGGACGCGCTCAGCGAGACGTCGCGGCCCTGCGCGCCCTGGTACGCCATCCCCGCCGACGACAAGGACTGGATGCGCGCCCAGGTCGCTGACATCGTGGTCCGCACCCTCGAGCAGGTGAACCCGCAGCCGCCGGTGCTCCCGGCCGCCGAGCTCGCGAAGCTGGACACCAGCAGGGCGCGCCTGCTGTCGGAGTAAGACCCGCCCGAGATCGGCGGCTTACTGGAGCAGGAGCGCGGCCTCGGCCATGGTCTGGGGCGCGTCGCCGCTCAGCTTCGGCGTGGCGCGCATGGCCTCGAGCTGCGCCTGCCGCGTCGCGAGCCCCTCGCGCATGGTCGGGACCTCCCAGTCCACCACGACGAAGGCCTCGGTGGCGCGGACGATCTCGGCGAGGCGCTCGGCCAGCCGCTCGAGGTGTTGCGGCGTCTTCACGTCGCCGCGGCCGTCGTTGTCGAGGTAAAACCCGAAGAGCGCCGACGCCGCGACGGGGTGCAAGGTCAGCTCGCGCCGGTACAGGTCGAGCTCGGCGTGGCCGCCCGTCTCGAGATCCACGAGCACCACGCGGATCTGGTCGACCTTGCCGCGGATGGCGTGGCCGACCGCCCAGTGGTCCGAAAAGGGCGAGCCATCGTCGTAGGGCGCGAAGAGCGCCATGGCGCTGGGCTGAAGCGGCTGCTCCAGCTCCTCCAGGGCCATCTCGACGGGGCCGTGCATCTCGAGATCGTCGGGCTCGAGCGCGCCGGCACCGTCGGGTGCTGCCTCGCAGCCGGGCAGGTTCAGCAAGGCGACCCCGCCGACGACGGCCCCGCCCAACCGGGCGAGGAAGACGCGGCGATCGTGCTTGGGGGTACCGGTGTCTAGGTGGGCCATCGCGGGCTCCTGTCGCAGCGGGGGTGACTGGACGATGCTAGGCTCGGCGGCCGCGGCGCACAACGTTCGGAACCGCGGGCGTGTTATCGCGGCTTGCGGAACGCCGTCTCGCGGTCCCACAGCGCGCGCCCGCCCAGCCGCAGCAGCT
>CAZNZH010000001.1:0-5866 GCA_964577445.1 uncultured Myxococcales bacterium | reverse complement strand
TTGGGTTTATCAGCAACAAAAAGAAGCAAATCACCCCTTTTCGTTTCCATATGTGCCACGTCGCGCCAGGTGCGCAGCGGCACCTCGAGGAAGTCGGTGGCCTCGAGGGCGGGGACGCCTGGGGCGCCCGTGACCAGCCGGCCGAGCAGCTCGACGTCGAAGATCCAGCGCGACCCGAAGGGCGCGTCCAGCGCGCTGGTGAGCGCCGGCCCGGCCCGGAAGAGCTTGGCGCCGCACTGGGTGTCGTAGACGCGCAGCCCCAAGACCACCGACGCCGCGGTCGCGAAGACGCGGCCCAGATAGTGGCGGCGCGGGCTGCGCTCGATGTCCGCGCCGAGCCGCGAGATGCGCGCGCCCATGGCCACCTGCGCGTCCATCGCGACCAGCGCGTCCAGCAGCCGCAGCAGCTCGCTGGCCGGCGTGGCGAAGTCGGCGTCGAGGTAGCCGGTGATCTCGGCGCCCTCGGCCAGCGCGCGCCGCATGCCGTGTCGCACCGCCTCGGCCTTGCCGCCGTTGCGCGGCAGGGCCAGCCAGCCCACGCGGCCCTTGGACGACGCGGCGATGCGGCGCAGCAGGGCCTCGGTGCCGTCGGTGGAGCCGTCGTCGACCAGCAGGGCGCGCACCCGGGGGTCGGCGACCAGGGCCAGCACCTCGGGCTCCCGAAGGCGCTCGGCCTCGTTGTAGCAGGGGATGACGACGGTGGTGTGCGGGCGCTGGGTCATGGCTGCGGTCGGTTTTACCCCGGCGCGGGCGCCAGGACGAGCCCCATGCTCAGGGCCCGCTCGAAGGCGCCGGCGGCGGCGGCCTCGGGCAGGCCGTTTTCCCGCGCGGCGAGCGCCGGGGACACGCCCTGGTGCGCGACGGTGACCGCGAAGATGAGGTCGTCGACCGCTTGGTGAAACGCCACGCGGCCGGTGTCGGGGCGGCGCCACAAAAAGGCGACCTCAGCGCCGTCGGCCGGGGTGGGCAGCGGCTGATCTCGGGCGCCGTCGAGCCACGCGGCCATGAACGCCGCGACGGGGCAGGGCAGCTCCAAGATCGCCAAGGTCGGGTTCACGGTGGGCGCTGTCAGGGACGCGGGCGGCGGGATCTCGGCCGGGTGGACGTAGGTCGCGAACTCCTCCCACTCCCACGCGGCGAGCGCGACGTGGAAGGGGACAAGCGCGCCGGCGCCGGCCTCCTCGCGCGCGCTGAGCCACGCGGGGAAGGGGCGCGCCGCCTCGTTGAGCTCCCATGAGCTGGCGGGGACCTCGGCGTAGTACGCCGCGCCGAGGGCGGCCCAGCGCTCGGGGCCCACGATGGCCGCCAGCACGGGGAAGTTCTTGTCCAGCGCGCTCTGGACGTGGGCCGCGATGAAGCGGCGGTAGAGGTCCAGGCGCGCCGGGTCGCAGCCCAGGGTCGCCGCCCCCGAATCCACAGGTAGATCCTGACGAATCACGGCGTGGACCAGGGCCTCGATCTCCCTCAGGGACGCCACGGCGTGACCTCCCCCAGCACCTGGCGGCCGACCGCGCGCACCTTGTCGTTTTCGGCGAGCAGGACCTCGAGCGGCGGGATGTTGTGGTCCCACTCGAGCAGGGTCGACACCGGGCCGGTGCGCTCCAGCGTGTAGGCGTAGAGGTCGAGGACCTCGGGGATGATGTGGTCGCCGTGGGTGTCGATGATGACCGTGCCGTCGTCATGGTGGCCGGCCATGTGGATCTGGACGACGCGCTCGAGGGGCAGGGCGTCGATGAAGGCGCGCGCGTCGTAGCCGTGGTTTTGGGCGTTGACGTAGACGTTGTTGACGTCGAGCAGCAGACCGCAGTCCGCGCCCTCAAGGACCTCGCGCAGAAACTCCGCCTCGCTCATGCGGCTGTCGGCGTAGGCGATGTAGTAGCTGGGATTTTCCAGGGCGAAGGGCACGGGCATGCGCGCTTTGACCGCGGCCGTGCGCGCGACGACGTGGGCGACCGCCTCGTCGGTGAAGGGGAGGGGCACCAGGTCGTGGTACTCGACGCCGAAGGCCGAGCTGAAGCAGAGGTGGTCCGAGGCCCAGAGCGCGCCGGTCTCTTCGCAGAGGCCGGCGTACAGGTCGAGGTAGGCCTCGTCGAGGGGGTCCACCGACCCGATGGAGAGCGCGACGCCGTGCAGCACCATCGGCCAGCGCGCGGCGGCGCGGCGGGTGACCTCCCGGGGGCGGCCGCCGAAGCCCATGACGTTTTCGACGAGGACCTCGAGGAAGTCGATGGTGTCGCCTTCGTCGAAGATTCGGTCGAAGTGGACCCGGCGGAGCCCGACGCCGTACCCGAGGAAGGGCAGGCCCATGCGTGCGGCCGTCATGTGCGCCTCGATGCTCGGGTGGGCGGGCGTTCGAGCCGCCGGTCGCGCCTGGACCAGGCGGCTCGACAGCGGAGCGGGGCGGCTTTTGTGAGGGCCCCGCTCCGCACGATCACGCGCGAGCGATCAGCCGCAGGAGCCGGCGCCGCAGGTCTTCTCGCCGCCCTCAGCGCCCGTGTCTTTGGCCTTGTCGCCGTGAGCGCCGCAGGACTTCTCGCCGCCCTCAGCGCCACCCTCGTGGGCCTTGTCGCCGCAAGAGCCAGCGCCGCAGGAATGTTCGGCGGACTTCTGCGAGGCGCTGGTGCTGCCGCAGCCGGCCGCGCCCAGCGAGAGTCCACCCAGGGCCATGCCGAGCGCCAGCGTGCCGATCGAAAGTTTCTTGCCGAGATTCATACTGTTCCTCCGTGGGAGAGATCGGGCGCAGGCCACTGGCTGCTAACACCGTGTAATTGCTGATGTCTGTGAGGTTTTCGGCCGCCGACTCAGGGCTGGCGACCACCCCCGTCTATGCCCCCGGCTCAAGGCGGGTTACCGCAACGACATCAAACTCGCCCGCCCCCGCGATTCGGTCCGTTCGTCGGGCGGGATCCGCGCGACACGGGCTCTCCACATGAACGGCTCAATGTGCCGCGGTCGGCGCCGGCCGCGGGTCGCTGCTGGCGATGACGCGCGCGTCGATGGCCACCAGCCCGCGCTCGGTGATGACCAGCGGGTTGATGTCCAGCTCCTCGATGTCATCGACGGCGGTCACCAGCGCCGAGATGCGCATCAGGACCTCGGCCAGCTCAGCGCGGTCGAGCACGGGGCGCTTGCGTGCGCCGTCGAGCAGCGGCTGCGCCACGATGCCGTCGATCATCGCGAACGCGTCGTCGCGGGTGATGGGCGCCAGACGGAAGGTCACGTCCTTGTAAACCTCGACGAACACGCCGCCCATGCCGACCATCAGCAGCGTGCCAAAGTCCGCGTCGCGCGACGTGCCCACGATGATCTCGGTGCCGCTGACCTGCTGCTCGACCGTGAAGCCGGTGATGACCGCGCCGGGCTGATGGCGCGCGACGGTCTCGCGGATGCGCGTGCAGGCGTCGCGCACGCCCGCCTCGTCGATGAGGCCCAGCACCACGCCGCCCACGTCGCTTTTGTGCAGCACGTCGGGCGAGATGAGCTTGATGACCACCGGGAAGCCGAGCTGACGCGCCATGGCGGCCGCCTCGTCGGGCGTCTCGGCGGTCCCGCTCCGGTTGTAGCGGACGCCTGCCGCGGCGAGGACCTCTCGCGCGCGGGCGAGGTCGAGGTTTCGTTGGCCGGCGCTCTGGGCCTCCGCGACCAGGCGGCGGGCGCGCTCGAGATCGGCGGCGGGCATCGCGGAGACGTCGGCGGGGACCGCCTTCTTGCGGCGCTCGAAGCGCCCGCGGGCCACCAGGGCGGCCATGGCGCGGACGGCGGGCTCGGGGGTGTCCAGCTCAGGCACGCCAAGCTCGTCGAGGTAGCGGCCGAGGTCGGTCCCGATGAGGCCGATGAAGCTGCATATGATGGGTTTTTTCCACGAGGGCGACGCGTGGGCGGCGACGATGGCCTCGGCGGTCGCGTGGGGGTCGGTCATGGCCTGGACGGTCATGATGACGACGATGCCGTCGACCTCCGGGGCGCGGCCGATGACGTCGAGGGCGGCGGCGTAGCGATCCGGCCCGGCGTCGCCGATGATGTCGACGGGGTTTTGGCCCGACCAGACCGAGGGCAGCACCTCGTTGAGGGCGCTGAGGGTCTGTGCGGAGAGCGTCGCGAGCTTGAGCCCGGCGCGAAACGCGGCGTCGGCGGCGAGCACCCCGGGGCCGCCCGCGTTGGTCACGATGGCGATGCGCGGGCCCGCCGCCGGCGGCTGCAGCGCCAGCGCGCGCGACCACGAGGTGAGGTCCTCGATGGTCTCGGCTTGCAGCACGCCCGCCTGGGCGAAGGCCGCAGCGTAGGCCGTGGCCGACCCGGCGAGGCTGCCGGTGTGGCTGGACGCCGCGCTGGCCCCGGCCGCGGTGGAGCCGCCCTTGATGGCGACGACGGGCTTCTTCGCGTTCGCCGCCCGCAGCGCCTCGAAGAAGCTGCGCGGGTGCTTCGCGGCCTCGACGTAGAGCGCGATGGCCTTCGTCTCCGGGTCGTCGGCCAAGTACGCCAGCATGTCCTGGTCGATGACGTCGGCCTTGGCGCCCAGTGAGATGGCCGCGGAGAGGCCGAACTGCTCTTGGGTGGCCAAGCTGATGATGCCGGTGATCAGCGCGCCGGATTGGCTGATCAGCCCGATGCCACCTGCCGGCGGCGAGGTCGCGGCGAAGCTGGCGTTGAGGTGGTTGGCCGGGTAGATGACGCCGAGGCAGTTGGGCCCGATGAGCCGAATCCCCGCCGCCTTCGCCCGCCGCGCGACCTCGTCCTGTAGCGCGTGGCCCTCGGGCCCCAGCTCGGAGAACCCCGCCGTGATGATGATCGCCGCGCGCACGCCGTGCTGCGCCGCCTCGTCGATGAGATCGGGGATGAGGGCCGGCGGGATGGCGACGACCATCAGGTCGCAGGGCCCGTCGATGCTGGCGATGGTGGTGTGGACGGGCTGCCCCAGCAGCTCGCCGCCCCTCGGGTTGACCGCGAAGACCGGCCCAGCGAAGCCATCCTCGCGGCGCGTGCCGGCGATGCTGCCGAAGAGCAGGTTGCGGAACACCGCGTAGCCCACCGAGGTCGGGCGGCTGGACGCGCCCACCACGGCGACGCCCCGCGGGTGAAAGAAGGGCCTGAGGCTTGCGGAATCGGTCACGGGACGCTCCTTGTGGGCTGCAGCGCGTACGGTACCGATTAGCACGATGGCCGCTGATGGACCATCGTGCCTATACTGCGCGCGGTCGGCGCGCGGGCGCTGGCGGGAGGTGCCCCGAGTGAGGCTGGCCGGGCTCGTTGTCTACCCGAGGGGCGGCGCCCGGGGCGAAGGGGGCGAGCTGGCGGTCGGCGACGCGGTCTCGGTGGCCGCCGCGTGAGATTCGCAGCGACAGTGTTGGCCCTGGCGGCGGTCGCGCTCGCGTCCCACGGCGCGCGGGCCGCCGACTCGGCACCACCGCCCGGCCCCGCGCCGGAGCAGCGGCCCGCGCCCCGGCTCGACCCCGACCCGTTTCCCCACATCCCGCCCGGCCGCGAGCGCCAGGTCGTCAAGCTGCTCGCCCCCTTCGCCCCGGGCGCCGCCCTGGCCGAGCCCTGGTCCATCGGCGACGTCGCCATCACCGGCGACGCCATCCGCATCGCGCTCACCGGCCCGGCCAGCGCCACCGCCACCCTCGTCCTCGCGCACCCCGGCCGCGCCCCCGCCGCCCCCTGGTCCACCGCCAACTTCGCCGCCACCCTCGAGTCGCCAGCCCCCCCCGACCCCGCGCTCACCCGCGCCACCGCAGCACTCCTGGCCGCCATCACCGCCAACGACGCCGGCACCTTCTGGCCCCCCCGGGGGCCCCCCGGCGCCCCCCCCCCCCCCCCCCCCCCGCCCCGCCGCCCCCCGCCCCCGCCCCCCCCCCCCCCCCCCCCC